>JAISPE010000042.1 GCA_031275145.1 Prevotellaceae bacterium
TTTCGAGAAATTCGTAATCAAATTCCGCTCGTTTATTCTTTATCACAATGTTACCTTTCATATTCGCAAATCGAAATTGAAGCGCAAAGATAACAATTATTAAAAAAAGAAAACAAAAACCGATCGGAACGGGTGTACGACAAAATTCCTTTTTGACAGAACTCTTTTTTTGACATAATTAACAGAATTTTCATAATTAACAGATTTGTAAATTATGAAATTTCTGTTAATTATGTCAAAAAAAGGCGTTGAACTGTTTCCGCTTCCTGATTCCTGCAGGAAAAGATATTTTTGTTGTTAATTTATTGTGTTTGTGTGAAAAAACTTGCAAATATCAGAGAAAATTTTACGCACACACCGCAAAACATGTATTTCGATACGTGCGTCGCAGGGCGTACGCTGGCTGTACTATTATATATACAAAAAACAGGTTTACACTTCAGAGATACCGATCGGTTGCATCCGGCTTTAATGAAATTGTAGTCGACTGCAAAGCAATTGAAGTCGACTGCAAGGCAGTTGAAGTCGACTGCAAGGCAAATGAAGTCGACTGCAAGGCAGTTGAAGTCGACTGCAAAGTTTCACAGGTACGAAATTTTAAACTATTCTCAAGTAATAATAAATTTAAAAAGTTATGTCAACAAACACAGACTGGTTGCCGCGCAACCACGAGTACTGCTTTCGATGCATGGCTGAACAGGACGTAGCGAAGACACTACGCCGAGCACAGAGAATAAGAGTGGCTTACGCATGCCTGTTTATCACATTGTGCGTAAGCCGCTCATAACTCATCACTCTCACTCGTCACTCTGCAAGCCTGTACTTGCAGCATCCGGGCAAAGCGTTATACACATCGTCGTTGGCCTTGTCTTTTTCGGTATCGTGACCGGTTTTGGCAATAGCTTTGGAGACGGCATTGACGGAAGTCTTTGCGGAGTCGAAATGCAGATGAAGCTGTTGGGATTCTTTGTCCCAGTTTGCGACAGTAACGCCGTCGACATCTTTGGCAGCCTTTTCGATGCGTGTTTTACACATCCCGCAGCTGCCCGATACCTTTAGCATTGCATGTTCGTCCTTCTGACTTTTTTCCTCCTTCCTGACTTCGGGAGTTTTTTTACGGTCGCCGGAGTTGGCGCATCCGTTACCTGCTGCAATAAACGCTATCACAGCAAAAAATAAAATACACTTTTTCATTTCTTTTAACTGATTTATATTTAACATTAAAAATTCATTTTCTATATTTGCAGCACTCCGGCAGGGCGTCGTACACACTGTCGCCGGCGCGGTATCTGTCCGTATCGTGACCTGCTGCGGCTATTGCCTTCAAAACGCTATCCGGCGCTGTTTTCGACGGATCGTAATGCAAGTGCAGCTGTTTTGTCGAAGCGTCCCAGCCGGCAGAGATGACGCCGTCAATCTCTTTGGCGGCTTTTTCGATACGTTCGCGGCACATTTCGCACAGTCCCTGTACGGCGGTCGTCAGATGTTCGCTGCCTGTCGGCGGGGAAGTTTCGACGTTCATCATGCTTTGTTTACCTTCGAGTTGCATACTTGCGTCGATAGCGAATACGCCGTTCGTTACGATTTCCTCTCCCTCGGCGATTCCCGACAGAATAACATACGAGTCGCCCAGAGAGACGCCGAGTTCAACCTCGCGGAGTTTGAAGACAGCCGCTTCGCTGCCCGGGCGTTTCACATACACGATCGAACGTTTGCCGGTCCACAGTATCGCCGTTTTGGGAACGATAATCCTGTCGGAATACTGTTTCAGCGAAGCGCTTACGTTTGCCGTGGCATACATTTCCGGTTTCAGCAGCATGCCGGCATTGGAGGTTTCCACGCGTATCTTGGCAGTCCGCGTCGTTTTGTCCAGCACGGGATTGATAAACGTTATCTTGCCAGAAAAACGTTTATCCGGTAATGCCTGCACCGTATATTCCACACGGTCGCCGGTTTTCAGGCAGGGCAAATCGGTTTCGTAAGCGTCGAATACAGCCCAGACAGAAGAAAGATCAATCAGATCGAACAGCGCTGTTCCCTGACCGGCATAGTCGCCCTGTTCGACCTTCATGGAAACGACAATGCCTCCCGTATTTGCCGTTATATCAACCTGCGCCGAGGCCTTGCCGGACTGTTCTATGCCGGCTATCTGGGCGTCGGTCAGTTTCAGGAGACGGAGTTTTTCGCGCGCTGCGCTAAGGATATCCGGCTGTGTGGCGGATATTTTCACCGCTTCCAGCAATTCCTGCTGGGCGGTCAGCAGTTCGGGCGAATAGACGCTTGCGATGACCTGTCCCTGCCGTACGGTCTCGCCGGTGAAATTCACGTACAGTTTTTCTATACGCCCGTTAACATGGGATGTTTGCGAACGTGACAGGCGTTCGTCTGCCTGAATTGTCCCGTACAGCCGGATGTCCTTGACGGGATTGCCCCTGACGGCTTTCGCTGTCTGTATGTCGGCCAGAGCCACAGCCTCTTTCGAGAGCATAATTTCGTCGGAACCCGTGACTTCGACCGCAGTTCCCGCTGTTTTCAGCGGGATTAAATCCATCGCGCAGAGGGGGCATTTCCCCGGTTTGTCCTGCCGGATTTGCGGATGCATGGAACATGTCCATACCTGCGCTCCGCTTTCCGCATGATTATGAACGGTATCACTATGCTCGCCCGAATCACCGGACAGCCACCGCCCTAAAAATATACCTCCGATAAGGATAAGTATATACGTTAAAATCTTTTTCGTTTTCATCTTTTTCTATTTTTATGTATGTATGTATGAAGTATGAGGTATGAAGTATGAAGTAGGCTGACGCAAGATGTGATAATCATACTTCATACTTCATACTTCATACCTCATACTTCATACTTCATACCTCATACTTCATACCTCACACTTCATACTTCATACCTCATACTTCATACTTCATACTTCATACCTCACACTTCATACCTCATACTTCATACTTCATACCTCACTCATCACTTTCCGTATTGCGGCGGCTTTTGTGTTGTATTCTGCAACAGCCTCTGCCGTTTTAAGCTGATAATCGAGCAGCTGTCTTTGTACCCTGATAACACTGCCAAGATCGCTTTTTCCGGAAACAAATTCCTTTAACAGGATATTGTACGTTGTTTGAGACAGTTCCGTCTGTTTCCGGTAGAGAGCGATTCTCCGGGCGGCATCATCCAGCTGATGTTTGAAACGGTACAGTTCTGCCTGAAGCGTATTCAGCGTTTCGGCGTATTTTTCTTCGCTTGCCTGACGCAGGAGTTGTGTCTCGCGCTGCAAAGCCCTGTATTTCCCGCGGAATACCGGAATACTGACCGACAGCATCGGCATGATCATGTCCCGACCGTTCATCGAAGACATATTGCCGCTTACAGCCGGTGAAGCGGCATGTCCCGCGTTATCGCTAACCGTTTCTCCCGACGGCGACGTTCTGGCTATCAGCATGTATTGCAGCCCGACGCCGAACATCGGATAACTCATCTTCCTGTCCATTTCGGCTTTTGCGGCGTATGCCAGCGATTCTTCGCTAATCATTCCCAGCATCGGATTTTGCGCCGCAATCAGGCTCATTACCGTTTCATTGTCCATGGAAAACGGTATCTGCACGATTGAGTCGGGAAGAACGATTTCCGTTTCTGCGGGACGGTTCAGGAGAAGATTGAAACGCGCCTTTTCGGCATGAATTTCCGACAGAATGTTTTCGACACTGTTTTCCAGTTCCAAGATTTCAAGCTGGATACCGAGCGTTTCCGACATCCCGGAAGATCCTCCCATAGCCGGCATCGAACTGCCTGTCCGTTCCGACCGTTCCGGCGACGAATTTGCCGGTTCACCGCCTGCCGGTTTCGTACCCATATTCATCCCCGACATGCCGCCGGCATTGCCGCCCGCGCCCGTAACGCCTGATGCCGACGAATTGTCCATGCGTTGCGAAGCGCTTGCGGCAGACGAATTTACAGGCGATTGAAACTTTTGTAATGCAAGAATCTCTATATGTTTCATGAGTGCGATATTTTCTCTGCCGTATTTCAGTTTTTGCTGCAAACTGCAAAGGATATACCACTGGGTATAAACATTCAGAAAAACATTATCCCGCAATTCGCGAAACTGTTCGAAAGCCATTTTCGCCATGTGCTGAGCTTCGGTACGGGCGGCTTTCCGTGTACCGAACCACGGGAACATCTGCATCAGCTGTACCTGTCCGACCTGACGTCCGTCGATAATATCCATCGGACGGAGGAAAAATCCCATATCCAGCTGCGGATCCTGCAACGCGCCCGCCTGCGGCAGTTTCTGCAACGCCGCCTGATATGCCAGAAATCCTGCTTTGACGCCCGGATTATTCTGCGCCGCCGTCTGCAGATAGACGCCCAGCGAATCGCCCTGTGCAACCGCCGCCGACACCGACACCGTACCCAAAACAACAATCAATATCGCTACCGAGGCTGTTTTGTTTTTGAAATAAGGTGAAAATAAGGTTTTTTTATACATGATATTTCTTAATTTATATATGATATTTCTTAATTTATACATGATATTTTCTAATTTATATATGATGTTTTTTAATTTATACATGATATTTTTTAATTTATATATGATATTTCTCAATTTATACATGATATTTTCTAATTTAGGAGCGGTCAATAAATAAAGGTATTAATTATTAATTATTGATTTATTTTCCGGCATCTCATCAATGGCCTGCCTGACGGCCTGCCGGCAGGCAGGGCAGGCAGGGCAGTCAGGACAAAGAGCATCCCGTTAGGGATGCATCGCTTGGTAGAAAACCCATACCGTCCTGTTTTGCATCCCGCTGGGGATGCATCCCTAACGGGATGCAGGACAGGAGGTATTGACTGTTCTACCAAGTACCCCATTAAAGAGATTAATTCAAAAAGCGTCATTAGTTTATCAATGAGAAAACAGCAGTTCCCTGTATTTCGGCATAGGCCAGAGTTCGTCATCGATAATCATTTCCAGTTTATCGATATGATATCTGATACTGTCCAAGAAGGGGAGTACATTTTTAAAATATTCTTCTGCGCGGTCTATTATATTTTCGATTGCATTGGCTTTTTTCCGTTCATCAATCATCTGGTATACCTTTATATTGATTGCCGTGACATGACGGGATATTTTTTCCAGCGCTCTCATTTGGGGGATAATCATTCCTTCGGCTTTGTCGCCGAACAGTCCTTTAATACCCTGAACATTTGCGATAAGGATGTTCTGGTACTGAATCGCCGTAGGGATAATGTGATTCAAAGCCAGATCGCCAAGTACCCGCGATTCTATCTGCAATTTTTTGAGGAAAGTCTCGTTTTTGATTTCGTAACGTGATTCGAGTTCTCTTTTCGAAAGCACTCCCGTTTCGGTTAACAACTTTATCGATTTCGGATTAAGGTATGTCTTGAATGCGTCTGTGATGCTCTCGATGATGCCGAGATCTCTTTTTTCCGCCTCTTTTCTCCATTCTTCCGAATAGCTGTTTCCGCCAAACAGGATATTTTTTGACTTGACGATAAAAGTACGCAGAACTTTCAGTATGGCTTCATCTTTTTTGACATCTTTTTCGATAAGCTTATCCACTTCGGTCTTGAAAATATCCAGCTGCTGCGCTACAGCCGTATTCAAAATCAGCAGTGAAGCGGCGCAGTTGCTGCTTGCTCCCACGGCGCGGAACTCGAAACGGTTACCCGAAAATGTAAACGGAGACGTCCGGTTGTGGTCGGTCGTGTCGGGCATAATCTCGGGTATTTTACCCATGACGTCAAGTTTCAGTTCCGTCTTTTCATCCGGCGTCATTTTCTTGCCGGATATTTTTTCTTCCAGAGAGTTAAGCGTTTTCTGGAGAGTTTCCCCGATAAATACGGACATTATCGGCGGCGGGGCTTCGTGCGTGCCAAGGCGCATGTAGTTACTGAGATTTGCGACGCTTGACATCAACAGTCTTCCATGTTCGTGTACGGCGCGGATGGTGCATATAAAAAATGTAAGGAACTGCAAATTATTCCTTGGCGTTTTACCCGGCGAAAGCAGATTAACCCCCTGGTCGGAAGCCAGCGACCAGTTGCAGTGTTTCCCCGAGCCGTTGACGGCCATATAGGGTTTTTCGTGGAAAAGCACACGCAGTCTGTGCCTTTTGGCTACATTTTTCATTATCGACATCAGTAACAGATTGTGGTCTACGGCCAGATTTCCTTCCTCGAAATTCGGAGCACATTCGTACTGATTGGGAGAAACTTCGTTATGACGGGTTTTCAGCGGGATGCCAAGCAGGTAGGCTTCTTCTTCAAATTCCCGCATAAACGATGCGACTCTTTCGGGAATAGTGCCGAAATAGTGGTCGCCCAGCTGTTGATTTCTTGCCGCCTCGTGTCCCATCAAAGTTCTTCCGGTCATCATGAGGTCGGGACGCGCATGGTATAACGCTTCATCTACAACGAAATATTCCTGTTCCAGACCGACTGTGGAAAAAACATGGCGGACATCCCTGTCAAAATATTGAGCTACGGCAGAAGCCGCCTTATCCAGTACGGCCAGCGATTTGAGAAGCGGAGCCTTGAAATCGAGCGCCTCGCCGGTGAACGATACGAATATTGTTGGAATACACAGCGTTTTATCATGAATAAATGCCGGAGACGAAGGGTCCCAGGCAGTGTATCCGCGGGCTTCGAACGTATTGCGCAAACCTCCGCTTGGAAAACTCGAAGCATCCGGCTCCTGCTGTATTAACAGCTCGCCACGGAAGTTTTCGATATAATTTCCCGACTTTGTGATTTCGAAAAACGAATCGTGTTTTTCGGCCGTCGATTCGTTCAGCGGGTGAAACCAGTGTGTATAATGTGTTACGCCTCTTTCTATCGCCCATGATTTCATGCCGGAAGCAATCTGGTCTGCATATTTTCTGCTTATCCTGCTGCCCTCGTCGATTGCCTCGACTACTGCTTCAAAGGCTTCCGGCGTCAAATATTTCTGCATCTTTGCCCTGTTGAAAACATTCTCGGCAAAATAACCCGATACGGTCCCGTGTCTTCCCTCAAACCGAACCGGTTGCCGGTTATTTAATTCTGACAGCGCTTTAAAACGAAAATTCTCCATATAAAATTCTTTTTTTTGCAAAATTACATGAAAATTCGGAATGTCCAAGTTTTGTGATTAATGTTTTACCGAAAAGAACGCCTCGTGGCGCACCAAAGGACGCAAGGTTTGCAAATACTGTCAGCGCTTTGCTCCCTTTGTGATAAAAAATTAACCGCAAAGAACGCAAAGAGCGCAAGGTTTGCAACTTTTTTTAAAATTTTGTTCATACCGTATTAAAAATTATTTATAACTTTGCGGAAATTATTCGAACATATTTTTTAATAGGTAAAAGTTAAAGTTAAATTGTTGTTATGAATTGTTTTATCTCGCATCGACTCAAAAACACCGAAAAAAAATTTCCGGATCAACCGGATATTTGCATGTTTTATAAAGATTTCTGCCGAGATAAAATTTCATATATTACGGGAAACATTCAAGTATTACTTGAACGGACGCCGCACACAGCGGGAGACATTCAAGTATTACTTGAACGAGCGCCGCACACAGCGGGAAACATTCAAGTATTACTTGAACGAACGCCGCACACAGCGGGAGACATTCAAGTATTACTTGAACAGGCGCCGTACATTGCAGAAAATAATAATTATAAAATTTATAGAATATGAAAGTTAATAAGGTTTATTTAGAAAATTTGCGCAACGAAGCGCATTATCAGTTTATTGCCGCAGTAATAGCGTTAGCGGTAAAATATCCTTTTATTGTCGGAAAACTTGGCGATTTGTTCGCGTCATTGCAGCGCCTGTTTACGAAAGAGGATGAAGTTGTGGATTATATTCGCAAAAGTGATTATTCGGCCAAAATTGCCGATGCCGACCAGCGGCTCGACAACGCCGTAACAGGTTTTAGCGAAACGGTACGGGGTGCGTTGCGTCATTTCAATTCCGTTGTGGCCGATGCCGCACAGAGTCTTGTAAATCTGATAGGGACATACGGAAATATCATCAACAAAAGTTACGATGAAGAGCTGGCAGCCGTAACCAATCTGTTGCAGGAACTCGGGGGTGCATACGCGGAAAAAGTCAATGCTATCAGCGGGCTGTCCGAGTGGATAGCGGAAATCAGAGATGCAAGCGAAAATGTCGCCACACTGCTGGCTCTGCGCACTGCCGAGAAAGCCGGCAAGCCACAGGAACGCATGGTGAATGTTCGTCGCGAGGTCGATGCTGCCTATCGTGGTGTTGTAGCCAAAATCGAAGCGCTGACAATTGTCGAAGGCGAAACGGAGTATGTTCCTTTTATTCATGAACTCAATGCGCTGGTGGAACATTTCAACAAAATTCGTCCGCATAAGACGAAAAAAGAAGAATGAGTGATGAGTGATGAAAGATGACGCAAACCATAAGGACTTATGAGTGATGAGTTATGAGAGATTAATGCCAGCCGTTCGTCTCTCATTTCTCATCTCTCATAACTATTTTAAGATTATGAATAAAAAAATTTCAGGCATTTTTGCCGTTTTAGCATTATTAATCTACGGCATAACGGACTTGCCGGATTTGGAACTGCCAAACGCACAGAGCGATTATAATATCATAAAATACGGGTACTGATTAACAGTTGATATGAAGGGAGTTGTTTTAATTGTTATATGCTTTTGTCTCTTTTTTTCGTGCAGGAGCAGACGGGATATGCCTGAAACAGGAGCTTTATATACAGTAGATGTTGACGGGTTAAAACATCGGGATACTCTTTATGCATCTTCTTTTTTTAAGAATGTGAGGACTGTTATGCTCGAAGAGCATGATGACGCCTTAATCGGAGAAATACAGTGGATACAGGCTTTTGACAGTTACATTTTGATTTTTGATTTTGTCATTGCCCAAAAGCTTCTTGTTTTTGATAAAAACGGCAAATTCCTGCGACAGATAGGAAAGAGAGGACGGGGGCCGGGAGAATATATACAGATAACAGATTTTTGTATAGACCCCGAAAGAAGAGAGATTTATCTTTTAGATGCAGGATCAAGAAAAGTACTTAAATACAGTCTGGACAGCGGAGAATATATCAGTTCGATAAATTTGCCGAAAAATGATATTAATCCTTCTTTAATTACTTATGCTTATGACAGGTTATATTTAAAGATCAAATATTACGGTCAACTGGCAGGAAACGATAATTTACTTATGGAGTTTGATATTAAAACAGGAAAATATACCGATCACATCAGTTCAAAAAAATGGAATCTTAACTGGAAACCGAATATTTACGGTCGGTATAATTTTTTTTCGTCTCAACAGCCGCCTTTAAGATATGCCGAACTGTTTATGAATACCGTTTTTGCAATTGAAAAAGACAGTATTTATCCTTATCTCACTTTAAAGACCGAAAACTGGCCACAAAAAGTTACAGAGGAAGAATACGACAGAGGATTAACAAAGGCATACCATATCCGTAATTATTTTGAATACGAAGATTATATTCATCTGCAATATGATTACCGGCTCTACCGGTACACTGTTGTTTATAATAAAACGACAAATGAAGCGGAGATTTACGATTTTTCACAAAATGATCTTGTATTCAGCAAAGGACACTCTATTCCGGAATATTACTATGTCGATTATCAAACGTCAAAAGCATACGGATTTATACATGTATTTAATTTTGACGCCGGCAAATATGAACTTGCCCCGGGACTGGACAGAAGAGAAGAACTGTCGGAATTGATGAAGTCGGATAATGAACGCATTGTGGTTTTTGAGTATGAGTTTAAATAAAAATCACTCTGGAGACTTGTTTTTAATAACTGTGGGATGATTTCGGAAACATACCGTGAAAATGCGCAGTGTAATGAATCTTTTCACGCAAAATAATTACCGCATTTTTTTACCGCAAGGGCGCAAAGAACGCAAAGCGCCGGACTTGCCCCCTGCACTCTCTGCCTTATTTGCGGTAAAAATGTCGTCATTCGGGTTCATTCTCAAAATAATCTTCGTCATTATCGCCAAGCTGGATATATTCGGCTATAAGTTTCGACAGTTCGGTGTCCTGTTTTGTGTCGTCCCATAGCCAGTAGAAATCGCCCATGCTCACCTCGGAATTCATCCGGAGGATAGATTCGCAGCCGGCCTTGATAAATATCCATGAAATACGTTCGTCGTATATAATATCCGAGTTGACGAGCGTTTTGAGGTCGTCGATAGCGAGGAACTCAATATCTGCGCGTTTCAGACCGGTGAGCTGGGACAGTTTCCTGCCTTCGGGCGTACTGCTGTGCGTAATCAGGAGGAAGGTAATGATGACGAACATGTTGTCGATAATGCGGGCGACGAAGTAGCCTATTTTAATATCGTAGTAATAGCATTCAACAAAGAATTTGTCGCCTTCGCGGATAATTTTGCGTTTTTCGGTGAAGGCTCTGTTT
Organism: Prevotellaceae bacterium; assembly: GCA_031275145.1. Lineage (GTDB taxonomy): Bacteria > Bacteroidota > Bacteroidia > Bacteroidales > UBA932 > JAIRLF01. The sequence continues at coordinate 10,476 of JAISPE010000042.1, forward strand.
ATTAACGAAATTACGGAGCCCGGGTATACGCAGCAGGCGCGCTGCATGGTGCGGTTGACGGCGTGCTGCTGGACATACACGGGCAGTTCTTCTATGCCCCCGATGTTATTTCCCGGCAGCCGTTCTACGGGGACGACAGTCGCTTTCAAGTGTGATACACCGCGCTGGTGTACTATTTCTCCCGTCTGAATCACCGGACGCCTCTCCTTATTTATTTCGACATAGCGTATTTTCAGAAGATAAACGTTCAGCATAACGATTTGGTAGAACAGTCCTGCCGGCGGCCACTCCTGGTCGAACGTAAACGTATACATTGTTCGCGTAGAGAGGTTCGCGTAAGCGAAACAGGCTCTGTGGATAATGTTTACCGTCATTTCGCAGTATGTTTCATATCTTTTCGTCGCTTCGGCGCAGAAAGCGCTGAATTTTTCCTTCCCGCGAAACGGACAGTGTTCCGACAGCAGTACAACCTCCAGCGGGAGAACAGTCTGATAGTAGTATACGAGATCGACGCTTCTTTTGACATCGCCCATTACTATATCTATCCATTTCGATTTCATCTCCTCTTCGATGTGGCTGTACATTATCCGGACAAACCGTTTGGTGATTTTCGCGCCTTCGGCAACTTTGATCTTGATACAGATGCTGCGATAGTGGTAAGCAGTATCAAGGATTTTCGGCGGCAGCAGGTCGAACAGCGGTTCATCTGTGCTGATCAGAGCGCAGAACTTTTTCACCCGCTCGATGAATGCTTTTTTATGCTGTATTGCCTGCACTTTTTGCAGAGCATGCTGATTGACTTTTTTCTTTTTCTTAGCCATCGTAATTCGATATTTCCGGAACAAAGATAGGATTTATTTTTCAGAAGCCAGAGTGTTGACAGAAATTTTTTAATCGGCATAGCCAAACTCGGAATTACCGCAATTTTTTCTACCGCAAAGTAAGCGCTACGAAATAAGTTACCCAATCGCTTTGCCTGAAAGTCAAGATTTTCATAACCGCAGGTCGCGACCCAATGTCGTCAATTTAAACCACAAAAGGCTGCAACAAAAAGCATTCCGTTAGGAATGCATCGCTCGGTAGAAATGCTGGCAAGCACAGCCTGCATTCCGTTAGGAATGCATCCAAAGATTAGGGCAATTATACTATGCACAGTACAGTTTTGTGATATGGGATTGCGGGTCAAGCCCGCAATGACAACATACAACCCCGTCGTCATTGCGGGCTTGACCGGGCTTGACCCGCAATCTCCCGTTTCACAAAACTGTCCCGCGCGAGGAATAAAATATATGTAAATGGATGTGGATGCATTCCTAACGGAATGCAACGCAGGGTCGGGGACCTTTTCTACCGAGCGATGCATTCCTAACGGAATGCAATGAACTGCAACCTTTTTCTTAAATTGATGACATTG
>JAISPE010000233.1 GCA_031275145.1 Prevotellaceae bacterium
CTGTCGATATGGTTATTCCAAGAAAATTACATAACTTTTTAAACTTATTATTCATCATAATATTTAATATTTTTTAATTCGACATTCCTGTTATTTACCGTTCGCCTGTCCGGACTTTCCTTATCGGAGACGTTTCAATAAACGTCACAAAATTACAATAAATTTTTGAAACAATGATATTTTTCCTGACAGTTCCTATAATTCCGCAAAGATTTTTTCGCCTTTTCAGTTACGGTACGAAACGGTTCCTTACAATGACGCTTTTTGCAATGTCCTTATAACAAGCTTTTACCCGACTTGTCGTCATTGCGAGGAGCGGTAGCGACGAAGCAATCCAGAAATCCACGACTTTCTGGATTGCTTCGTCGCCATATTCTTCGACAAGCGTCATTACGCTTTCAGTTTCGGTACGAAACGGTTATTCGCAATGACGAAGAGTCGGAAAACAGTTTTCTGCAAAAAAAACTCACAATTCTCACCCGTTTGATGTATAACAGATTTTGTAAATTATGAAAATTCTGTAATCCTGTCAAAAGGTAGGCCTCAGATAATATTTAGCATTTTGACGGTTGCCTGTATTGCCGAAACAGTCTGGTCGGAGTCGAGGCCGCGAGTTTTGAACTCTTTTTCGCCGTTTTGCCATGTGATGACTGTTTCGACTAAAGCGTCGGTTTTACCTCCGGGCGGTATAGTTACCACGTAGTCTGTCAGTCTGGGCATATTCATGTTCAGCAGAGCGTAAATTTTCCGCAGGGCGTTCATAAAAGCGTCATACTGACCGTCGCCGACAGAAGTTTCTTCGTAACATTTCCCGCTGATTTCGATACTGAGCGTAGCAACCGATTTCAGTCCCTTGGCGACATTCAGAGAGTAGTTGCGGATTCGTATTTTCTGTTCAACGCCTTCGTTTTGCAGGACATCGGAAATGATATACGGCAAATCTTCCGCAGTCACATTCTCCTTACGGTCGCTCAGTTCAATCACGCGGTTTGTAACGAGTTGCATGGCTTCGGAATCGAGAGGAATACCCATTTCCTCAAGATTTTTAATAATATTCGATTTCCCCGATGTTTTGCCGAGCGCATATTTGCGGACCCTGCCGAAACGTTCGGGAAGAAGATCGTTGTAATACAGTTTATCCTTATTATCTCCGTCGGCATGAACGCCGCAGGCCTGAGTAAAAACATTTTCACCGACAATCGGTTTGTTTGCCGGTATCCGTATTCCCGAAAATGTCTCCACCATTTTCGACATGATGGTCAGTTTAGCCTCGTTTACATTCAGTTTCCTGTCCGTACAGTCTTTAATTACAGCTACTATACTTGCCAGAGGAGTATTTCCCGCACGTTCGCCAAGTCCGTTGACGGTTGCATGAATGCCTTTTACTCCGGCATTCACTGCCGCCAGAGTATTGGCAACGGCGAGGTCGTAGTCGTTATGTGCGTGAAAGTCAAAATGTATATCCGGATAACGGGTACACATTTCCCGACAGAAACGGAATACTTCCCCGGGCGACAGTATTCCCAGCGTGTCGGGCAGCATGATACGCTGTATCGGCATGTTTTTCAGCCTGTCGACCAGATAAAACACGTATCCTTTGGAATGTCGCATGCCGTTACTCCAGTCTTCGAGATAGATATTGGCTTTCATATCCGATTTCGCAAGCATATCGGCGATTCTGCCAATATCGGAAACATGCTCTTCCGGCGTTTTATGCAATTGACCGATAAGATGTTTGAGCGAACCTTTGCTTAACAGGTTCACTACTTTTGCGCCCGCATCGCGTATCCACTCTATGGATTTTGTACCGTCGATAAATGCCAGAACTTCGATTTGATTCAGTCGGTTGTTTTTGTTTGCCCAAGCAGTTATCCGCCTCACAGCCTCCAGTTCGCCAGCCGAAACACGTGCCGAAGCAATTTCGATACGGTCTACATTCACATCCTCAAGCAGGAGACGCGATATATGCAATTTTTCGGATGCGGTATAAGCCACTCCCGATGTCTGTTCCCCGTCGCGCAGGGTGGTATCCATTATTTCGATTTGCATAAACCGATACAGTTCGTAATATCAGTCTTTCAGTTTGCTTATCCGCTCAAAAAGACTGTGTATTTGAGTTAATAAATCCGCATGCAACGTTCTGTAATGCTGTTTAACCAGTTTCGGATTGTCTTTCCCGTCGGGATGATTTGCCCTGCTGTACATCAGATTGTGCAACTCTACCGCATCTTCGATAATGGAATATGCCGCATCGGTGTTCTGTTTCGGATGAAGAAACATAAACAGTTGAGTGTCTGAAATCACTTCGCTGACCAAAAAAGAAATATCTTTCTTTAAATTCTTAATACTTGCCATTTTTTTCTAATTTTAATATGTTAATCTTTAATTATTTTTTTTCAATAAGATGAATAAATTCCTCGCGTGTACGGCTATCTTTGAGAAACACTCCGGTGAATGCGGAAGTAACCGTTACGGAATTTTGCTTCTGGACACCCCTGATTTGCATACACATGTGAGCCGCTTCTATGACTACGGCTACTCCCAGAGGATTTAATGTGTTATGGATACAGTCGCGTATTTCCAATGTCAGCCGTTCCTGCACCTGCAATCTGCGCGAAAATGCATCGACAACTCTGGCAATCTTGCTTAATCCGGTGATATACCCGTTGGGAATATACGCTACATGGGCTTTGCCGTAGAACGGAAGTATATGATGTTCGCACAGGGAATACATCTCAATATCTTTGACCAGCACCATTTGCTTGTAATTTTCTTTAAACTTTGCCGAGTTTAGCACTGCGGTGGGGTCAATATCATAGCCCTGAGTAAGAAACTGCATTGTTCGCGCTACACGTTTCGGGGTTTTTTGCAGACCTTCGCGTTCGCTGTCTTCGCCCAGCAGATCTATGATTTGCCTGTATAAAACGCCTAACTGTTTTGTCTTTTCAACATCTTCGGGTCCCTGAAGTTTCTCGTAACCTTCAGTGTCATTGAATATCTGCATTTAAACAAGTTTCAACAGTTCTTTTATCATATTGTCTGCGCCTTCGGCAATTTGTTCGATATTGGCGTCAAGCATATATCCGGGAGTAGAAACAAGCCTGTATTTTTCATCTACAACTGTTTCGCCATGAGTGGTTACAACATGTTTTGCCCCGTTTTTTTCGACTGCTGCCGAAGCGTCGCTGAGATCTCCCACAGTGATTCTGCACCCTTTGAATACTTTAGCGAGCAAAACGGGAGCTATGCACATCGCGCCTACGGGCTTTTTCAGTTCATTTGCCTTGAGTAAAACCGTTTCCAGTTCGGGGATAACAGAATAGTTTGCACCTTTGAAAGCAAAATCAGAGAGATTTTTTGCCGCACCGAATCCTCCGGGAAGAACGATTGCGTCGAACTGCTCGGGATTGAGAGTGGAGAGCGGCAAGGCTTTTCCTCTCGCAATACGTGCCGATTCCGACAGGATATTTCTCTTTTCCTTTACACTGACACCGGTATAATGATTCACAACCTCCGTCTGTTCCTTATCGGGCGCAAATACTGCATACTCACACCCTGCTTTCCTGATTGCCAATAACGCAAGAGTGGCTTCGTGTATCTCGGAACCGTCCATTACTCCACAACCGGAGAGAATTACTGCAATTTTTTTCATCTTTCTACGTATTTTTCTATACAAAACCGGACGCAAATTTAAGTGATAATTTTTAAATGGCAAGTAAATTATACTAAATGCACTGACCGTATACTCCAGCCGGCTGAATATAATTATATTAAAAGAGGCCAGTACCGTACTGACCTCTTTTTAAACAATCGAACTAAACTATGAAAACTAACTTTACTAACGTTATAAAACCAACTTTAAATTAAACTTTATGTCTTTTTTATATTTTATACGCGTATATGACATTTTTAGATGGAAATAGTTTAATTGCGAAGATAAA
>JAISPE010000264.1 GCA_031275145.1 Prevotellaceae bacterium
GTATGGGTTTTCTACCGAGCGATGCATCCCTAACGGGATGCTCTTTGCCATTGATGAGATGCCGGAAAATAAATCAATAATAAATCAATAATTAATACCTTTATTTATTGAACGCTCCATAAACCCTAACCGTTACATGTTATTAATTTTTCTTTGCTTAGGCGTTATCAATAAATAAATGCATCAAAATAAATACTACAATCGTGAATAATAATACTTTAACATTAATACATGATATATTTATTCGTTGATGGCTCCTTAATATAAATATGACAACAAGAAGAAAGTTCATTAAACAGTCTTCGGCAATAGTAGCCGGAGGACTTTTGTCGGAAGCATTTTTTCTGCCTGCGGGACAAAAGAAACTGTCCTGAAAAACCGGTCGGGCGCTCAGTGGCGACTGGAAGACATTCAATTCTTCCTTCAAAACACCAAAGACGGAAGAACATTACTCCTTCGAACTTCCGACAAGCGTCATTACTCTTTCAGTTTTCGGTACGAAACGGTTATTCGCAATGACGATGAGTCGGAAAACAGTTTTATGCCAAAACACTCACATTTTTTCATCGTTTAATGTTTCACATTCGAAAAAACCTTTACCTTTGCATCGACAAAACTGTTGAACAATATTGTCTGTTATAATAAATTTTAAAAGTATAATAAAATGAACGGAAAAGAATTGAGTACGGAAAAGATTATTCTTGCGGCGGCTGAGGCGGAGTTTCTTGAGAAGGGATACGGGAGTACAAAGACGGTAGCCATTGCGAAACGGGCAGGCGTGAGCCATTCGATGCTGCATTACTATTTCAGGACAAAGGAGAATCTTTTTCAAATGATTTTTCTGGAGAAGGTTCAGATGCTGTCGAAGGTGTTTGAAGGGATACTTGTTCAGCATCTTTCGTTTGCCGAGACGGTGCGGATGATTGTCGAATCGCAGTTTGATTTTGTCAGGCAGAATCCCGGGCTGCCGCATTTCGTGCTGAACGAGATAGTGTCGAACAGGGAAAACCGCGCAATAGTTCTGGAAGCGCTGTATCCGAAGATCTCCGGTATTTTCGGCAATATAGAGAAAATTCTGTCGGCCGAAATTGCAAAAGGCGCTGTCAGGCCGATCGGGATAGGCGATTTTATGATGAATCTGCTGGCGTTAAACATTTCCACGTTTGTTGCGCTGCCCGTCTGGAGGGAAATATCTCCCGGGATGAACGGTGAAATGCTGGAACAGGCGCTGAACGAGCGTCGGGAGAGTAATGTGCAGTTTATTTTAAACGCTTTGAGGCTGTAATTTTTTTTGACATGAAATCGACAGAAATGTCTGACAGAAATATCGAACAGGAATGTCTAAGAGTAAATAATATGAATATGTATGTAAAAACAGCAGTTTCGGTTCTTGCATTCTGCGTCTGTTCTTCGACTTGTGCGCAGCTGACTGTCGAAGAGTGTTACGCCGGAGCAAAAGCAAATTATCCGCTCGTCAAACAGTACGGGCTGATTGAACGGGCAAGGGATTATAACCTGTCGAATGCGGGTAAGGCCTGTCTGCCGCAGGTACAGCTGTCGGCAAAGGCAAGCTGGCAGTCGGAAGTAACGGAAATCCCCGTCGATTTTTCGAAGTCGGGAATGGCGGGTGTGAGTATTCCGCGGTTAAACAGAGATCAGTACGGCGCTGCGGTCGATGTCGTGCAGACGGTCTGGGACGGCGGTCTTACCGGAGCAAGGCGCGAGACGGTCAGGGCGAAAAGCGAGGCGGAGGAAAAAGAGCTTGACGTCAGTATGTATGCAGTAAAAGAGCGGATAAACCGGCTGTTTTTCGGGATTCTGCTGTGCGACGCCCTGATTGAACAGAACCGGCTGTTCCGCGACGAATTGCAGCGAAATTACGGCCGGATTGAGGCTTGTATCCGGAGCGGAATTGCCAGCCGCGCCGATCTTGACGCCGTAAGGGTCGAACAGCTGAAAGCGGAACAGGCTTTGACGCAGACCGTTTATACCCGGAAAGCGTATCTGGAAATGATGTCGGCGTTTGTGGGCAGGAAGTTAGACGAGAATGTCAGTCTGCAAAAACCCGAAACGGCGCTTCCCGCATCCATGGAAATACGGCGTCCCGAACTGGCGCTGTTCGACAGTCGAAACAGAACGCTCGACGCTGCCGGAAACGAGGTGAAGGCGGGACTGATGCCGAAATTCAGCCTCTTCCTGACAGGCGGGTACGGAAATCCGGGTCTGAATATGCTGAAAAACAGATTTGCCGCATATTATATCGGAGGCGTCAGGATGACATGGAATTTCGGGAATTTCTATACGAAGAAAAACACTCTGAATGCGATAGAAGTCAGCCGGAATACTGTTGCGGCGCAGCGTGAAGCCTTCCTGTTCAATACCTCGCTGGACAGAACGGGCAGAGAAAACGAGACCGGTAAATATTACGAACTTCTGCGGTCAGACGACGAAATCATTGCGTTGAGAAACTCTGTGAAACGCGCGGCAGAAGCCAGACTCGCAGCAGGAACGGTCAATGCAACCGATCTGATGCGCGAAGTAACAGCCGAACAGATGGCAAAACAGGATAAAATCGTACACGAAATCGAACTGTTGCAAACGCTCTACGATTTACGGTTTACTTTAGATTTACGATTTTAGATTTACGATTTTAGATTATTGCTTACGCACGCATGTTTAATCAAAAATCGTAAATCAAAAATCGTAAATCAAAAATCGTAAATCATAAATCATAAATCATAAATCATAAATCATAAATCATAAATCATAAATCATAAATCATAAATCGTAAATCATAAATCGTAAATCATAAATCGTAAATCATAAATCAAAAATCGTAAATCAAAAATCGTAAATCGTAAATCAAAAAAATATGAATAAAATTTTTCTCACTGTCATGGCAGTTTTCTCATTGTCTGCATGTAAAAATAAAAATAATGATTTTGATGCGTCGGGCGTTTTCGAAACTGTGGAAGTAACCGTTTCGGCAAAAGGAAACGGCGAAATCGTACGTTTCGACGTCTCGGAAGGACAGGAGGTGGACACGCATACTCCCCTCGGACTGATTGATACCGTTCAGCTTTATTTGCAGAAGATGCAGTTGCAGGCGAGTATCCGCGCAATGAACGGTCGCAGGGTCAGTGTCGCACGCCAGATTGCCGCCCTGAAACAGCAGATCGAAACCCAGCAGCGGGAGTATAAACGGTTTGAAACGCTTGTCAGAGAAAACGCCGCAAGTCAAAAGCAGCTTGACGATATCGGCGCGCAAACCGTCACGCTCGAAAAACAGCTGGCCGCACAGACCGAAACGCTGAACGGCGCCAACAGCAGTCTGGCCGGCGAACAGGAAGCGCTCGTCATCCGTATTGCACAGATAGACGACCTGATTAAAAATTCCATTGTCAGAAGCCCGATAAAGGGAACGGTACTCGGTAAGTATGCCGAAGCGGGCGAATCGACCGTACAGGGCAGGGCGCTTTTCAAGGTCGCAAATATCGACAGCATGTTTCTGAGGGCATATATTACTGCAAGCCAGCTTTCCGCCGTCAAAATCGGACAGCAGGTAAAAGTATTCTCCGATGCGGGAGAGTCCGGCAGAAAGGAATATGCGGGAAAAATCACGTGGATTTCGGACAGGGCGGAATTTACGCCCAAAACAGTTCAGACACGCGACGAACGCGCAAATCTCGTCTATGCCGTGAAAATTGCCGTAACGAATGACGGGTATATCAAAAGAGGTATGTACGGGGAAATTAAATTCTGACCGGAATTTTTTGGAATCAACAGAATGTTATATAACAGAATGTTTATCGCTATCGTTAAAAATGAAAAAAAATGAAAGACATGTCAAATAACTGTTCATTATCCACTGTCAGCTGTCAGCTGTCTTACGGGAACGTGCAGGCGCTGAAAAATGTCAGCTTTGAGGTTGAACGGGGAGAACTGTTCGGGCTGATCGGTCCCGACGGTGCGGGAAAAACAAGTCTGTTCCGTATTCTTGCAACGCTGCTTCTTGCCGACGGGGGTACGGTTACGGTGAACGGTCTTGACGCTGTGGCGGACTATAAGGCAATTCGCAGGTGTACGGGATATATGCCCGGCCGTTTCTCGCTGTATCAGGATTTGACGGTGGAAGAAAATCTGAATTTCTTTGCCTCGGTTTTCAATGTCACTGTAAAGGAAAACAGGTATCTGATTGAAGATATTTACAGACAGATAGCGCCGTTCGGGAAACGCAGGGCAGGACAGCTGTCGGGAGGGATGAAGCAGAAACTCGCACTGTGCTGCGCCTTAATCCACAAACCCTCCGTACTCCTCCTCGACGAGCCGACTACGGGCGTCGATCCCGTTTCGCGAAAAGAATTTTGGGAGATGCTGAAGAGACTGAAACATCAGGGTATAACGATCCTCGTTTCCACGCCATATATGAACGAAGCCTCGATGTGCGACCGTATCGCACTGATGCAGAATGGCGAAATACTGTCGATCGATACGCCGGCAAAAACAGTGGCGAACTATCCGCGAAAACTGTATGCTGCGGAATCGGACCGTATTTACCGGACTCTCGTGCAGCTGCGCGAAAATCCCGCTGTCCGTTCCGTATACAGTTTCGGAGCGTCGCTGCATGTTACATTCAACGATCAGTCAACGGGAGAAGACGGACTGTCGACAGTCGAAAATGAAATTAACTGCCGACTGAAAGAAATCAGTCCGACAGTCGAAGACTGTTTTATTGAAATGAGCAACAGGTATCCACAGACCGGAGATGAAAAATAAACAGGATATAACGGCTGATAAAAAGTCCCGCAGGTTCCGCAGGAAACAAAGAGCGGGATTGGACTGTTTTCGAACGGGGTGGAAACTTCAGTTCGGCGTAGCCAATCCCGACAGGGATGACATATCGGTAGAAAACACGTTTCCGTCTCACAAAGTGCAACCCTTATTTCCCCAAAGCTCCCTTAGTAGCCCTTATTCCCTTATTGTAAGATACGGCAATGAACAGATTACCCTGCAACAAAATAAGGGAATAAGGGAGCCGGTGGAACAATCGAAGCTACTAAGGGGGCTGCCGGGAAATAAGGGTCGCATCTGCTGCCAATGCTGTCCATGCTGCATCTGTTGTCCATGCTGCATCTGTCGCCCATGCTGCATCTGTCGCCCATACTGCATCTGCCGCCCATGCCGTAAGCTAAAGCATACGGTTAATAAAGTGTCGTCCCTGCGGGACTTACTGAGCGAAGTCCCGACTGTGTACGGGAAGTCGGTATCGGGAGATTTCCAACAGTTTAAACAAAGAGCGGGATTGGACCGACATGTCATCCCTACGGGATTTTTGATCGCTATCGTTTTGTTTTCTACCGACATATCATCCCTACGGGATTTTTTGGCCGCGCACGACAAGTCCCGCAGGGACGACTCTACTAAGGGATGTGGAAGCTTACGGCAAGGGTACCTGCGGGACTTACTGTACGCGGCTGGAAATGTTTCTGACAATGTCGAGAAGAAAACTCACGTCATGAGAAATGTTCCCGACATTGTCGAAAAGAAAACTCATGTCATGAGAAATGTTCTCGACATTGTCGAGAAGAAAACCCATGTCATGAGAAATGTTCTCGACATTGTCGAGAAGAAAACTCATGTCATGAGAAATGTTCTCGACAATGTCGAGAAAAAAACTCACGTCATGAGAAATATTCTCGACATTGTCGAGAAGAAAACTCATGTCATGGACAACGCTCTCGACATTGTCGAGAAGAAAACAGGTATACGGCAAAATTCACCTTTTTTGACAGCGCCGTCTGTTCGACACAGTCAATTAACAGATTTTGTAAATTATGAAAATTCTGTTAATTGACTTCGTCGAACTAAAGTTTCTGTCAAAAAGAAAATTATGTTAATTCTGTCAAAAAAGAAAAAAGGACTCATTTATAAATATTACAGATATGGTTATTAAAACAGAGGAGCTTACAAAACAGTTTGGGGCATTCAAAGCTGTTGACCGGATCAGTTTTGAGGTTTCCGAAGGCGAGATATTCGGTTTT
>JAISPE010000306.1 GCA_031275145.1 Prevotellaceae bacterium
GGTCTCTGTTCAAAAACGGAGGACGAAGCCTGAAAACACCCCGTATAAGTCACGTAATTCACAAATATATAGGACTAAAATTTTATTTACTAATGAAATAAAAAAAAATCTCCTTTGCCATTTTTGATAATAAGCACAATATATTTTTTTCGAAAAATACAACAGAAAAAAATTTTTTTATGCCTTTTTTTTTTCTCACCTTTGCCGAATAAAGTTTAGAAAAATATGGTCGAAGAGTATAAAAAAGTTTGGGCAAATTGCCTTAAGGTGATTAAAGATAATGTGACTGCGGAGGCTTATGATACATGGTTTGCACCGATCGTTCCGTCACGCCTGATTGACAATGTACTGACAATCGAGGTTCCGACTTCTTTCTTTTATGAGTTTCTGGAAGAGCAATACATTGACCTGTTGAGGAAAGCTCTACGCAAAGAATTGGGAAACACGGCAAAACTTGAGTACAGTGTCAAAATAGTAAACGAAGGTCCTACGATTAAATATCCGGCGCAGGACAGACCGGATTTGAGAAATAAAGGCATTCCGTATCCCAATCCCAATACACAGAACGAGCCGAAAATTATCAATCCTTTTGCCATTCCCGGACTGAAAAAGCTGGAGATAGACCCTCAGCTGAATCCGATTTATAATTTCGACAACTTTATTGAAGGAGAATGTAACAGTCTGGCACGTTCCGCCGGCCTGTCCATCGCGCATAACCCCGGTAAAACCGCTTTCAATCCAATGTTTATATACGGTAATTCCGGGCTGGGAAAAACTCATCTGGCTCAGGCTATAGGAATAGAAATAAAGGAAAAGTATCCCGACAAAATCGTTATATATGTGGATGCGCGAAAGTTTGAATCGCAGTATGTCGATGCCGTTATAACTAAAAATAAAGTAAACGATTTTTTATATTTCTATCAAATGGTTGATATCCTCATAATTGACGATGTGCATGAATTTGCCGGCAAGACAGGGACTCAAAACACATTCTTTCATATATTCAATCATTTGCACCGGATGGGAAAACAACTGATCCTGACTTCGGATAAACCTCCCGCAGAACTTCAGGGCATGGAACAGCGTCTGCTGTCCCGTTTTAAATGCGGACTGTTTACCGAATTAAAATTACCCGATCTGGAAACCCGTATAGCTATCCTCAAAAAGAAGATTTATAACGACGGAATAGAACTGCGCGAAGATGTTATAAAATATCTTGCATCGAATATTAAAGACAACATCAGGGAGATGGAAGGCGCTTTAGTGTCATTGCTCGCTCAATCGACACTGATTAAGAAAGAGATAACCATCGAACTTGCTTCGGAAATGCTGGACAAGCTCGTCAATACCGCAAAGAGGGATATAACCATAGACGAAATCAAGAAAACCGTGTGCGAATATTTCGGCATGACTCTCGACAAGCTGCTCTCCAACACACGCAAAAGAGAGATCGTTCTGTCCCGTCAAATTGCTATGTATCTGAGTAAAAATCATACAAAATATTCTTCCATCCAGATCGGCGACCAAATCGGAGGAAAAGATCATACAACTGTTTTACATGCATGGAAAACGGTTAAAAATTTGATCGATACAGATAAAGCGTTTAGAAAAACAATGGAGAATCTGGAAACAAGGTTGCTCAACTATTGACGATAAAGTGTGAACGGTGAAACCTGACAGGCGTCGGCCAAATTTCACCGTTCACCGTTCACCGTTCACCGTTAATAATATACGGCTTCGGGAAATTTTTTTTGGCTTGTTTGATTTTTCCTTTCTATCTTTGCCGTCAAAATATTCGACAGTAATATGATATGATTAATTGGAAAATATAGAAATTATGCATGCAATACAATACGGTTTATTTATCAATTATATAAAATAAGGCAAGGCTTATGGAAGGGAATGATAAGAATACGGAAATCAAATTACCGCGCGGACGGAAAGGAATAACATACAGACTGTTTAAACAATATGTACTGCTCTCTCATTATGTGTACTACAGGAAAATTTACTTTCTCGACAGAGAAAACCTGCCCGAAGATGCGTCTTTGATGGTTGTATCCAATCATCAGAACGGTTTAAACGACGCTTTAGCCCTGGTTTTAGCAATCAATTCGCGGGGAAAGAGGAAAATCAGAGCTATCGCCCGCTCCGATGCATTTGAGTTTCCCGTTTTCGGTACTATTTTTCGTGGAATAGGGATAATGCCTGTTTTTCGTCTGATGTATCAGGGAATAGGCAGTTTGTCGAACAATGCCGACACTTTTGCGAAAACCTGTCATGAACTGTTGAATAACGGGACAGTCATAATATATCCCGAAGCAGGACATCAGGACAAAAGATGGTTAGGGCAGCTTTCATACGGATATATGCGCCTTGCTTTCGAAGCCGCGGAGAAAAGCAATTACGAGAAGGAAATATTTATCGCGCCTACCTGTAACCACTATTCGGATTATTTCGGTATCCGCGAAGACATACTTATCAAGTTCGGCAAGCCTGTTTCATTAAAGCCGTATTATGAGCTGTTTAAGGAAAAACGCAAAACGGCGCAGCGGGAAGCGAACAGATTAATCGGAAATATTATTTCCGAAATGATGCTCAACATCACAGATTTGGATAACTATGACGCAATAGATTTCCTGAGGAATACGTATGGAATTAAATATGCCGGATATAACGGCTTCAATCCGGAGAAACTTCCCGAAAAACTGTTGTCGGACAAGCAGTTTTTCAAGTGTCTGGATACGTTAAAAACATCGGGAAAGGAAACCGAAATTCAGGAAGTTTATAATGATGCCGCTGTCCTGAGCAATAAAATTAAAGAATTAAAAATCAGGGACGAATCATTCGACAAAAAACCTTCGCTTACGAAGATTGTTTTCGAGGCTCTACTGTTTGCCGTATTGTTTCCGTTATATCTTTTTGCATTCATATCCAATATACTTGTTATTTATCCTCCGATATTAATCAACAGACGGATACAGGATGTAATGCTGCACGGGACAATTAATCTGGTGCTTAGCGTACTGGTGACGATACCGTTATCAAATATCATAGCTTTTTTCTCCGTATGGGCAATCACCGGTTCAATCCCGCTTGCTCTGGCCTGCTTAGTCTGTCTGCCGTTTTTATACATATTCACAGTCTGTTACGGCAAGGCATGGAAGAAATGGAAAAGCCGGGTCGTATTTTATAAACTTTTCAGGAATAATAAACTGAAAGAGTTATTCGACATCAGAACACGTATCCACGAAACCCTTGATAAATTATTGAAATAAATTATGGGAACTTCTAAAAACTCAAAAGTCAGAGATTGCGACAGATACATCACAATCCGAAAATCGGGTTTTCAGGAGTGTTCCTGTTAATTACAAAGGGATGAGATTTGGAATCAAGAAATAACATACTGTTTAGGGATGAGAAATAAACAGGATACAGCGGTTGAGGAAAAGTCCCGCAGGGTGGGCTGTAAAAAATGTGAGGTTTTGCCCTTTCAGGATTTTGCCCTTCCAAAACCTCATTTCCACCTGATTCAAAATAACAGAACAACCTCAGTAGCAATGATAAAACACACACAAACCAACCTCATTACCTCATTGAATCGAACCGGATGCCGGCGATTTAATGAGGTAATGAGGTTTATATCACATTTCCGTGCTACTGAGGTTGTTTTGTTTGGAAAATTAGGTGTAAATGAGGTTGTTTGCGAAAAGCGTCATTGTAAGGAGCGCAGCGACGAAGCAATCCGGAAATCCACGACTTTCTGGATTGCCTCGTCGCTACCGCTCCTTACAATGACGCTTTTTGCAAGCGACATGTTAAGAGACTTTCGTATAACACTGAAGGTGTTAAATATGAATAACCCCGAGCAAGCCGCAGGCGCAGCTCGGGGCACTGTCTCCCCGTCATCAGAACTGCGAAGCAGTTCAACTCCTTCGGAGTTGAGGCGGGGGTTACTGCTATCCCCGAACTGCACTGCGTTTGTTCGGGGTTATTGGCTACGCCGAACTGAAGTTTCATATTGAAGTCCTTCGGACTTCCGACAGGCGTCATCACGTTTTCAGTTTCGGTACGAAACGGTTATTCGCAATGACGACGGGTCGGAAAACAGTTGTTTTCAAAAAAACTCACAATTCTCACCCGTTTGATCTATAAACTGCCGACGCGGTTACGGGCAAAGCGGATTACGGTTTTCAGGCAAACACCGCGTACGGCCTATATCCCGTTTTCAATCCGTTATTGACGGAGAGCAATCAGAAGAAATATATTGCCGACAATGTAAACACGTTGTTTCTTAGACGACTAATCTTGTCGAGATTTTGCAGCCCCCAGTTGTAGCGTCCTTCTATCTGTAATTTCCAGATTTCTACTCCTGCGCCTAATCCGATTCCCCAATCGAAACGTTTGATATTATCGAAACCTTTGAAATTTACTGCATATCCAAAATAAGGCCCCGCCAATATTACGGGTTTTATAATCGGTATGGGTAGCGGCTGCCAGCGAATATTTAAGGGAACTGTAAAATATCCAATCGAATTGTTGTCTCCCTGATTTACGGAGTATAGCAGTTCCGGCTGAATACCCAGACCGATTAATGGAATTTTAAACTGAGAAGCCAATCCTATCTGCCAGGCTGCTCCGTCTGCTTGTAAAACCTGTTCTTTGGCGCTGAATTTGCTGAAATTTACACCCGCTTTAACGCCAAAACGCAACTGTGCATGTATGCTTCCGATAAACAGACATGTCACTAATATCAATAATACTTTTTTCATAATAACATTACCTTTAATAAAACTAAAAACGCCGCAAAGATAACTCGAAAAATTAAATGTCAATTTTTTTATACTTCAAACCTTTTCCGGCTTCGCCTTTTTTCGACAGTCGCAGCCCGCTGACATTGTCGAAACGTTCCCGCCGGTCGTCCGCAGGCCGTCCACATTGTGGAAATCTTCCCGCCGGTCGTCCGCCTGTTATTTTTTAGCGTATCCCACAGGGTTATTGATCATGGGCATCTGAGTTTCCGACAGTTTCAATACTTTCTTCAATTCGTCTTTTTTCATATAAGCCCGCGGGACAGTGACAAATCCGCAACCGGAAGCAAACAGCATTATATTCTGCGATACGATTCCGGCGTCAAGGGCGCCCCAGTGTTTCTGCGTTTCGGAATCCACGCCGGTGAAACGGGACAGGTCGGAAACCATAAGCAAACATACCGGAGCATCTTTAATTGACTCCTGTGTATCGGCGATTAAAGGACGATGGTCTCCTTCCGCTACCGGCTTTAATTCGTGCGCCCTGGCATCATAAAGATATGAGCCTTCCTCCATAACCACATACACGTCAATATCCTGATTGTTCCGGGCAGTAGCTGCGGTCCTTCTCCCGTCGGGACGATTGATTCCATTGGCTGCCCACAATAAATCGGACAAATCTTGCAGGGACAGTTTTTCTTTGGAAAATTCACGTCCCGAATGACGGTTGTCGAGCGCTTTCATTATGGAAACTCCACGATCTTTGTTTGGAGCATTTAACTTTACCGGTTTTAAGTTTTGAGCGTTTAACGCAGTAACGGATAATACTGTCATAATAACTGAAATAATTGCTTTCATAAATATATTATTTTTAATTTAATTTTTCTGTTTTCAAAATGTTACCGTATCGGGATTAAGTCCCGATCCGCCGAAATAAGGCATGGAATTTACGGTTTGCATGTCGGCGTCGGAGATTTCAAAATCAAATACATTGATATTTTCTTTAATACGGGATGGCGTTACCGATTTGGGCAACGGCAGTATCTCATTTTGCAAAACCCAGCGGATACATAACTGCGCTACCGATTTACCGTATCGCAGAGCAATTTCCGCCAATACCGGATTATTCAACATTCTGCCTGTACCGAGCGGACTCCATGCCTGTACGACTATCCCGTTGGATTTGCAGAACGCGACTGTTCCGGACTGCATTTGTCCGGGATGAAACTCAATCTGGTTGATTGCCGGTACAGTTTCGGCCCCGTTTAAGAGGGCGCGAAGATGATGTTCAAGAAAATTGCTCAGGCCTATTGATTTAACTCTGCCTTCGCTGTAAAGTTTTTCGAATGCACGCCACGTGTCCGCATTGATTTTATCGCCGTTTGCCTTATTCGCCGGCCAGTGAATCAGGTACAGATCGACGTAATCCAAACCCAGGTTTTTCAGGCTCGTGTCGAAAGCTTTCAGGGTTGTTTCGTAACCCCGGTCAGAATTCCACAACTTGGTGGTTACGAATAATTCCCTGCGGTCGATTCCGGATTCCCGGATACCCTGTCCTACACCTTTTTCATTCCCGTAAACGGCAGCCGTGTCAATGTGTCGGTATCCCGCTTCGATGGCATATTTTACGGAATCCGCTGCTATTTTTCCGTCGGGAGTCTGCCATGTCCCGAAACCGATACACGGAATACCT
>JAISPE010000389.1 GCA_031275145.1 Prevotellaceae bacterium
ACGTACCGGAAAGGTTACGAAGTTCCCGAAAAAGTGTGAGTGCGGATAAATGGACAAGGTAACCAATCTTTTATTTTCTTTTTCCATGTCGGAGATAGCCGGTCAATTTTCTGAAATGACCGGCTCATTCTCTGAGATGACCTGCTCGCTGAGGTCAATTGATATTTCTGAGCAAAGTATCCCTTATTTCCCAAAAGTTCCCTTAGCGTCCCTGCGGGTGGGCTGTAAAAAATTTGAGGTTGCTAAAAATATTTTTCCGTTCAAATTCCGTAATCAAAAATCCCGTAGGGATGACATGCCGGTAGAAAACACGTCTCCGCCTCCAAAAAATCCCGTAGGGATGACATGTCGGTACCGGAAGATTTTCAACAGCTTAAACGAAGACCGACATGTCATCCCTACGGGATTTCTGATCGCTTTCGTTTTGTTTTCTACCGGCATGTCATCCCTACGGGATTTTATTCATTCGAAAACAGAACGATGTTTTTTACATAATATTCGATATTTTTTACAATCCACCCTGCGGGACTTGCTGTACGTGGCTGGTACCCGTATTTCAAGGTCGCAAATTGCGACCTTGAACAAAGGCAGAGGCTACAATATTAAGTATCCGCCTTTCGCATTTACCGAATTGGGTGTAGCAATGTTAAGCAGCGTATTAAACTCGCCCGCTGCAATTGAAACAAATAGAGACATCATGCGCGTTTTTGTTGCCATACGGCAGTATGCTTTGGGATATACTGAATTATACTTCCAACGGTCTAAATTTGTGAGTTGGATATGCGATGAATCAATCCACGACGGGTCGTCATTGCGAGGAGCGCAGCTAAGGATGTCGTAAATAAAAAAATAATTGCGTCTCATTCAAATATTATTACTATTTTTGCACGTATAATAATGAATAATTAATAATTCAATAATAAAAATGACAGTGTTATGAAACAGATGATGAAATTTTTACTGGCAGGCGTAGCGGTTTTATGCTTCGGTTGCACACGAAAAAACACAATTGACATTCCCGTTTTCATACAAAACGGTTATGGGCCTTTCAGCCGGATGATGGGAGGAATAGCGCCTGATTGGGAGGACGAGAATAATCCGTGGAGAAAAACGTATCTTCAAGTCTCCGGAATCCCGGACGACTGGACAGATGCGAAAAAAGGCGACATTTGCATTAATATGTATCAGATGACATATCAAAACTATTTACTGGGAAAGATCTCCCGGGAAAGATATGAGGAATTGCAGAAGTCGTGGGGCTGGATTCCCGACACGCTGAGTCTGTCGAAAACGCCGCTGAAATGTCAAATCGCCTTTGCATTCGGAAAAGATGCGGCGGGAGAAACCAAAATGGTGGTAGATGCGAATAATAATCTTGATTTCAGCGATGATGCAATATTCACTCCTTTAAGCGTAAAGGGAGGAGTTAGCGATTCGCTGATGTTAAATAACCTGATTCCGGTAACTTATGAACGTTTATCCAATGACCGGATTGTTCAGGAACAAACTGCACTGTTCATTGTATACAGGCAAGCATACAATATGTGGATGAGTAATTTTTCACAGCATATAGGCGCTAAATTTAAAGGAAAGGAATTTGCAATATCGGGGCGTTTCATGGATTTGTCATACGACAGAACGGAGCTTCTATTGATGGACGACAGTTTGAAAGGCTCGAAGAAAGCCTCAATGGATAAAGTGATTACAGAAAATGAATATCTGATGCTGGATGGAAAGGTATATCTGTACAAAGGAGTTAACATGAACAGGAATGTGATGATGCTGGAAGAAATGAATTTGCCGAAAAATCAACTGTACTCCACGCAAATAGGCTTTAAAGCTATCCCGTTTGAAGGCAACGATTTTAAGTCGAAAAACAGTATATCATTAGATAAGTACAAAGGAAAGTACTTGTTAATAGACTTTTGGGCTGTGTGGTGCGGACCCTGTATTCAGGAACTGCCACACCTCAAAACCATGTATGAGAAGTTGGACACATCCAAAATAGATATCATAGGATTCGTTGGCGACAGTCCACCGGATGCTCTGGAAAAAACGATAGACCAGTACGGAATTACATGGATGCAAATTTTAGCGGATGAAACTAACGGCATTAAACAAAAATATAAAACATACGGCTATCCGGCCACTTTTCTGATTGATCCCGAAGGAATAATTATAGCGAAAAACCTGAGAGGAAAAGAACTGGAAAATAAAATAAACAAATTGATTGCCGAATAGATTGTCTGATTTTTGTGATTGAACTGATTTTTTTGATTTCATCCGGCAAGTTCTTGCGCCGGTTGTCATGCTGTTCGAGAACGGGGACGTCATTGCGAATATTCGTTTCGTACTGCAACTGAAAGAGTAATGACGCCTGTCGAAGAGTGCGGCGACGAAGCAATCCACGACAGGTCGGGGAAAAGCTTGTTATAAGGACATTGCAAAAAGCGTCATTGTAAGTGGCATATTATTAATTCTGTCAAAAAAAATCACCCCTTCACGGATGAAGGGGCGACCTCTTTGTATCTGCAAATCGTTTCCTCAACAACGTTGGGATAAAATCACATACAACCTAAAAACATTTTCTCAGAACTTATAAGC
>JAISPE010000036.1 GCA_031275145.1 Prevotellaceae bacterium
CAAAACGAAAATAAAGTCGGTATACGGAATCGACATTAATCACTGGTATTCAAGTCTTGAAAAGATGATTGATTCGCTAAATCAAACGGAAACCGCCGGATAGGGTAGGGGAGAGAAACCTGTTGTCAATGCCGTGGCGATGAAGCAATCCACGAGGGGTCGTCATTGCGAATAAGCGTTTCGTGCCGAAAATGAAAGAGTAACGACGCTTGTCGAAGAGTGTGGCGACGAAGCAATCCACGACCCATCGTCATTGCGAATATTCATTATAAGGGCAAAAAAAATTTTGCCTTTCAAAGATTTTGCCCTTCCAAAACCTCATTTCCGCCTAATTCAAAATAACAGAACAACCTTAGGAGTCTTCAATAAATAAAGTATTATCACAAAACTCAGGACTCCTGACTTGACGCAAACTCAACTGTCGCATTTTTACCGCAATTTTTCTTCTTTTTTACTTCCCGGTTTATTTTTACCACAAGGGCACAAGGAGCACAAAGATTACACAAAGCTCTTTGTGCAACCTTTGTGTCCATTGTGTCTTTGTGGTAAAAAAAATAAAATAATTGCGGTATTCCTGCGCAGGCGAAAAATCACGACAGTAGCATTTTGCGATATGATTTTAATTAAAACTCTATATATAAAACATATCAATCCTGTGCGGCTCAAGAGTTCTGAGATTGCGGGTCAAGCCAGCGGTTCAGGATGGCTGAACCGTTCGGTTCATGGAGGCTGAACCGCTCGGTTCAGGATAGCTGAATCGCTCGGTTCAGGATAGCTGAACCGCTCGGTTCAGGATGGCTGAAATGTCCGTACGCCAAAGCATGCTTTAGCATACGGATTGCGGTTGTATTTAATCGCCATTGTTCGGATGTAAATCGCCATTGTGCGGATGTAAATGGCAATTGCCCGGATGTAAATGGCCATTATGTGAATGTAAATGGCCATTGTGCGGATGTATATAACTCTTAACTCTTAGTTCTTAACTCTAAAAAACGGATAACAGGTAAACTGTTCGGTATTGATTTCGTAATATGGCATATATATTAAGGAAGGATTTTCGCCTTCGATACTGAAATGCAAAGGTTTTCCTGCAACGGGTTTCAGTTTTGCCGTCAGTTCGTCTGCTGTAAACGGGAAATTCAGGATGCCGTTTTGTACATCTTTACCGGCGAGTCCCATCAGTATGGGTCCATATTCGAGAGCATACGTTTCTTTACCTTTGAAATCTTCGGTAACTCCTGCGTATTTCGTCAGACGGAATCCCGTCGGGAGGGTAAAACTAATCACATCGTTATGTTTCCATATACGGTTCAGGGTGATGTAAGAGCCGGCGTTTCCGGTGGCGGTCTTTTTGCCGTTCACGAGTATGTCCATTTTGGATGTTGCCCATGACGGGACACGAATACGGATTTTGCTGCGTACGGGCGCGGCAAGTTCGAAATGCAGCCTGACTTCGGAATTTAGCGGGAAATCGCTGTGCTGATGCAGGGAAAGTTTTTTGCCGTTCTGTTCCCATTCGATTGACGATTCATTGAACAGATCCACGTAAAGACCGTCGTCTGCAATCTTGTAGATAAATTCGGGCAACATGCCGTACAGACGTGTTCCCTGTCCCTCGCAACATGATCCGGAGCATCCGCCGTTTTCCTTTTTGTTGACAAGACGTGCATGATACCGGATATTGCCCTCGGGATCCTGGTTGGCAATACCCACGTTATAAACGCTTTTTTCGATTTCGGACACGTACTTCTCCCCGTCTTCGGGATACAGCACGCGCAACTGCTCGTTGAATACCGACCAGAAAACATTTCCGCAAAGTTCGCCGGTACTCTTTCTGAGATGGTACGATTTCGGCGGGAACTGTTGCGGCGGGAAAGTGTAGGATTCGATTACGCTGATACTTCCGCCGGTATGCATAAAATGCTCGCGAAAGACGTCCCATGCGCCATGCATCGCTTTGAGATAAAGCTGTTCGCCGGTAGCCATGTACATGTCCATGTAAGCGTTCAGCACTACAATAAGATAACTGTGAACGCGCTCGTACTGATATTGCCAGATAGCCGAGGGATCGCGGTCGATAAGCTGTTCGAGCCAGAAATTGAGCTGGAAGTATCGCTGCAATACCTGAATATCACCGGGTACGCCGATATCGGTATCGAGATATGTACGCGAGTTTGCCACCATACCCTGATTTCCGATAGGGACGCGCATAAGTATTTCGGGCAGATAGGGAGATGAATTAAACCAGTCGCCTCCGCGTCGCAGCAGCGGCCATGCCTTCGGATTTCCCGCCACGCCCGCTTCGACAAGCCCCTGCGACAGCCAGCCGCGTGCATAAGCGTGGTTTTGTCCCTGCAACACTGTCCGTTCGGCATATCCGTAGATATATCCTTCGGGAGTAGCGCATTCTTCGATAACGTCGATCAGTCTGTCCATCCGGCGGCGCAGTTCTTCGACGCTGTCCCACCGCAGAATGTTACCCGCGCCCATCAGGAAACGTCCTGCAATAGAGCCGCCCAGACCGCGTGTAAACCAGCTGCTGTGTCCCTCGAACTCGCCCGCATCCTTACCCGCGCGTTCGAGGAAATTGTGCGACATGTCGTGAACACTGAACGAGTTGAGCAGATAATGAATATTCCGGTCGAACGTTTGCCTGAACAGTCCGCCGACAGAGACTCCGCTGCGGGGTATCCGCAACGGCGCTTTGACGGGATTCCATGTTTCGGGACGGGTAACCTGTTCGGGACGGTCGTACCACACGTTTTCGCCGGCAGGACGCTGCGGACGCAGGAGGACATGTTTTCCGAGACAGCCGTTTTCGGAATCGTAAAGCGTTTTGCCTTCGGCGACGTCCTTACCTCCGGAAATGACTTCAAACCGCCAGAGTTCAAAGATCTTCGGTTTGAAAACCGTAAGCCGTACGTAACGCGCCGGCGCCGGTTGAGTAAGCTTGTATGTTTTAATTTCCAGGGGATACGCCTCGAAATCGATTGCTGTATGATCTTCCACCATGCATGGACTGTCAAAGGCTTCGTTGTCGGCGGTCTCGATGCGGAAACGGAGAGGGAAATTGTGCGAATGAGCGCCGGGCCATGCCTTGTCCTGAAAATAAGGATAAAGTTTCACAGCCTCGACGGGTAACACTTCGCCAAGGTCGATTTGCACCCAGTTTGCGACACTGTCTTTCGGCGGAACAGAAACGTACGGAATCGGCGAGCCGACAGACATCGCCACCCGTTCGATACCCATTGGTCCTCCGTCGAGATCTGCGACTTGAGCGGAAACCTTTGCCGTCATCGTCAATACGGCAATAAATAATACTGTTATTTTTGTCTTCATATTATACATTTTATATTTATATCATTATATGTACGGGAGTTGCAATGTCGCCATTCCCTCTGTGTTTCACTTTTGAAATATATTTTTTACAGCACAAAGATACGGTTTTCTTTTTTGTACAGCTTTTTCCAGTTACAGTACGAAAGGGAGTATGACAGAAATCCCGGCAGGGATGAAATATCGGTATAAAACAGGTATTCACAATAACGACACGTTGCAAACTGTTTCATCGGACATTGCGCCCAAACAAAAAAATATGGATATACGACATCAGGTTTCACGCTGTATCTTAACACATAACACAGGGTAAATAAAAAATCGAAATTTGTTTTAGCAATTTTTTTCATCTCCTGTTCATTTGTATTAAAAAATTGTTATAACTTTGCAGCGTTTAATGAATCATGTTTTATTCGATTAGAGCGTTAAATTAGTTAGTATGTATTGTTTGATTTCACATAACAGCCATAGAAAACCTGGAAATATATTCCAGATGAGTCAGGCATTTACGTACGTTGATACTATATACGCTATGTGTAGAGAGAGAGAGAGAGAGAGAGAGAGAGAGAAGTAATCAAGCAGTTACGTCTCTCGACTATTTTAGTTCGGTACTACCCCCCCCTTTCGCGAGTACCGACAATTTTCTATTTGTGTTATGTGCAGGTACAAGATTTCAGACAAAACATTTTCTGGAGAAACAGTCAGCCGAAAATATCAGGACAGACCGGTCCATGGAGAAACAGTCAGCCGGAAATGTCGGGACAGACCGTTTCGCAGGAAAAACAGTCAGCCGTGACACTCGCGACAGCCAATTCGCAGGAGAAACAGTCAGCCGTGACACTCGCGACAGCCAGTTCGCAGGAGAAACAGTCAGCCGTGACACTCGCGACAGCCGTTTCGCAGGAGAACCAGTCAGCCGTGACACTCGCGACAGCCAGTTCGCAGGAGAAACAGTCTGCCCAGACACTCGCGACAGCCAGTTCGCAGGAGAACCAGCCGGTCAAAACCTCAGGTATCGGCGAAAACATTTTTTACCCTTCCGTTATACATTCAAAAAAATTATATACCATGGAAATAAAATCTATTAGTACACGCCTTTTAAATCTGGCGTTACATTTGCAGTTTGTTAATGACACAAAAAGTCTGATAACAAAATTCCCGTTTTTGTCTTCGAAGATTGCTCCGCAGTATGCCGCTTTTTGCGCGAGCATTGAGAAAGAAGATTTATGTTACAAAGTCATTCGCAAGAGTGACCTTTCGGAATCCAAAGAGAGCGCCGATCATGCTCGCGACGCCGTCATTACGGGTCTCAACGAGGCTGTGAGAACGGCTATCCGCCATTTTGACCCGGCGGTGAGCGAGGCGGCGAAACGGCTGAAAATCGTTTTGGACACTTACAATACGCCAAAGTCGATAGCCCTCCTGTCTTATGACGCAGAGACAGTCGCCGTCGCCAATCTTTTGCAGGAGTTTGAGGGCAAATATGCCGCCGATGTGCAGACAGCAGGACTGACAGCCTGGGTGACGGAACTGCACGGGCGTAACGATGCATTCGACCGCCTGACAAAAGCATACAACGAGCAGCAGGCAGCGAAGCCGCCTTTCAAGATGAAAGACGTACGTAACGAAACGGACAAAGCTTACAGAAATATTGTTTTTGTAATCAATGCCCTGATCGTTATGGAAGGTGAAACGGAATATACTCCGTTTGTAACCGAACTGAACGAGTTGATCAAGCATTATGCCGGTTTAATAGCGCAACATGCTGGAAGAAACAAAGCAAAGAAAAGTTCCGAATCCTGACCGATACGGTTTGCGGGAACCGTAGAAATCACCGTTCGAACTGATGTACAACCTTTTTAAACAATGTAGCAATGGAGCATATATACGACACTTCGTGACAGTTCTTCAGAAGAATCTGCATGTTTCCGCCAGGGTGCAGGTGTGTAAATCTGTACAGGCAGGAATGGGAGAGATACCGCGTGGCAGTTATGAGTTATGAACGATAAACGATGAACGATGAGTTATGAACTGTGAACGGTATCGGTAACTATCAGTCCGGCTTTTATGCCGGGAAATATCAAAAAATTAATAAACAGTGTTGAGACTAAACTGTTCGATTCTCAACTTCTGTCCGTTTAAAACAAAATAATATAAAATGTATGTATAAAATTATTGAAAACAATGAAAAAAACAGGTGGAGAGCGATAATATCGCTGCTCTTTATGCTTTTTCTCGCGGTGGGGCTGAACGCTCAGAATTTCACAGTAAGCGGAAAAGTAACCGATCCGGACGGGAATGCTTTACCCGGAACGGCTATAGTTATAAAGGGAACCACTGTCGGCGCAGTAACTAACGACGGTGGCAACTATGTACTGGACAATGTACCCAACGGTAGCGTCCTTGAATTTAAACTCGTAGGTTTTGTTACACAGGAAATTCAGGTTTCCGCCG
>JAISPE010000047.1 GCA_031275145.1 Prevotellaceae bacterium
ACTCTGCCTAAGGTCTGCTTAAGGTGTGCCTAAGGTCTGCCTAAGGTGTTCGCAGGGACTGAACTGTTACCGGAAATTAAACTGTGGATTTCAGTTCACGGTTTTTGATTCTTCAGTCAGATTGCCGGGTAAATCGGATACTGCAACAACGATTTTATCTCCTTCGAGATTATCGTTGTTCTGCACGGCGGTGTATGTCCACACATATCCCGAAGCATCGGCCACTGCGCTGCCTTCCTCGACAGTCGAGCCGTCGGCATTGATGATGCTTACACTGACGGATTTCACCGTAACATCGTCTGTTACCGTTACTTTGATAGTGTCGCCCGGAGTTCCGGTATAGTTCGACAGATCAATGTTTTCTATTTCGGGAGCATTGAAAAAATCGGCTACGGCGACAATGAAAGGCGTTTTCTTTCTTTTTGCCGCAACAGCTTCGTAAATTTCCTTTGTTCCCGGAGTTTCAGCAGCTGTCTTACCGTAGATCACCGCCCGCTTGAACCGGTGTTGATGCTCTATCTGCTTTTCGGACAGTTCTTTTGTCCGTTCCGGAATTTTGGAGACAACAGTCTTGCCGTCCACCTGACGAAATATTAACATATCGCCAACCTTTCCACTTAACCCGTAGGTTACTACATTGTTTTTTGACTTAGCCATTTTTTTAAAATTTTAATGCTGTTATTACTACTGTTATTATGTATTGAATTAAATTTATTGTCGGGTGTGTGTTCGGAAACGGTGTGTAAAATGCAGCCGGACCGCTTTCCTTCGGAAAACGGAATATGTTTAGCCTGCGGATATCCGGGTTTGTTGAATTTGGATTCTGTTTTGGCGTTTTTACGGATTTCGCCCTTATAATTATCGTAATTACCTGATTCTCTCTCTCTCTCTCTCTCTCTCTCTCTCTCTCTCTCTCTCTCTCTCTCTCTCTCTGCAATAATCGTGCCAGAGCAGCTAACAGTCTGATATATCATAGAATTATCCGGCAAGTTTTCTCCGGATATCGTGAAAACAATTCCTCTTTTTCCACTTTCTGATCCTCTATGTTTACATCCTGTTTTCATCATTTATTGCTACTGCTGTTCTCTAAATACAAAATAATGACGCAAAAATACAAAATGTTTTTTAACCGGCGCAAAAAAAAGTTATGCGGTTAGCAAAGTTTAACGGAAATAACATTATTTTAACTGTGATTTTCTTCCCGACAGTGGCTGTTATCTTCCGCTTTAACAGGGTTTTATGTCCTGTCTCAATGTAGCGGAATAAAGTTTAAAAAAAGTTAATGAAAAGGGTAAAAAAAGATGCTGTTAGTGGATGTGAGAGTGTCTAAACTGTGATTTTTGTCCCTGAACCTGATTCAGGGTTTTTGACTGGTATGATTGCTAACATTGTCTGAACCGCTGATTTTAATATGATTTTTCTGATTGACATGATTTCTGCTGCACATGGCAGAAAATCATGTTAATTATGTCAAAAAAAAGTAATTTTGCCGTACATCCGAATTTCTGTCAAAAAGCCCGGTTTCCGAAAAAGATTTATATTTGTGTCTTTAAATATTTAATTCAAATACATAATGAAACGATTTATAACGATTATTTTGGGACTTGTATTCGCTGTTGCCGCGACTGCTCAGACTACGGAACTTGCGGATTATGTGAATCCTTTGACAGGGACATTGTCGAAAGTGTCGCTGTCGACCGGAAATACCTATCCGGCAATTGCAATGCCATGGGGAATGAATTTCTGGATGCCGCAGACCGGCAAAATGGGCGACGGATGGGCGTACACCTACACCGCCGACAAAATACGCGGCTTTAAACAGACCCACCAGCCAAGTCCGTGGATCAACGATTACGGACAGTTTTCCATCATGCCGGTTTCCGGAAAGGCGGTCTTCGATCAGGACGGACGGGCAAGCTGGTTCTCGCACAAGGCGGAGGAGGCCAGACCTTATTATTATAAGGTATATCTCGCCGACCATGACATTGTCGCGGAAATTGCGCCTACCGAACGCGCTGCCATCTTCCGCTTCACATTTCCCGCCACCGACAGCGCTTTTGTGATAGTAGACGCTTTCGACAAAGACTCGTACATCAAAATCATCCCCGAACAGAAAAAAATCGCGGGATACACGACCAGAAACAGCGGAGGCGTACCGCGTAATTTCAAAAACTATTTCGTGATCGAGTTCGACAAAGATTTCACGTATGTCGCTACCGTTGCGGACAATAATATCGTACGCGGCAATACCGAAGTCTCCGTCAATCACGCCGGCGGCATCATCGGGTTTGCGACCAAAAAGGGCGAAACGGTACATGCACGTGTCGCCTCGTCGTTTATCAGTCACGAACAGGCGGAAATCAATCTGAAAGAGCTTGGGAACAATTCTTTCGACAGAATTAAGGCAGACGGTAAAAAACGGTGGAACGAAGTGCTTGGACGTATCGCTGTCGATGACGATAACATTGACAATCTGCGTACATTCTATTCCTGCCTTTACCGTTCGACGCTTTTCCCGCGCAGTTTTTTCGAAATCGACGCTTCGGGTAAAATAATACATTACAGTCCCTACAACGGTCAGACGCTCGACGGTTACATGTTTACCGATACGGGATTCTGGGACACGTTCCGCTGTCTGTTTCCATTCCTTAATCTTATGTATCCCGACATGGCTGTCAGGATGCAGGAAGGATTAGTCAATACGTATAAGGAGAGCGGATTTCTTCCCGAATGGGCAAGCCCGGGACACCGCGGCTGCATGGTCGGAAACAATTCTGCCTCAGTCGTTGCCGATGCTTATCTGAAGGGACTTAGAGGGTATGATATCGAAAAACTCTGGGAGGGAGTCATACACGGAACAGCGAATGTACATCCGCAGGTATCATCGACAGGCCGTCTGGGACACGAATACTACAACGAACTCGGATATGTGCCTTACGATGTGAAAATCAACGAAAGCGCCGCCCGTACTCTGGAATATGCATTCGACGACTGGTCGATATACAAATTAGGCAGGGCGCTGAACAAACCCGAAAAAGAAATTGCGATTTACGCAAAACGCGCCATGAACTACAAAAACCTGTTCGACCCCGCACACAAACTTATGCGCGGCAAAAACAGAGACGGCTCGTTCCAGTCGCCTTTCAATCCGCTGAAATGGGGAGATGCGTTCACCGAAGGAAACAGTTGGCATTATACCTGGTCGGTTTTCCACGATCCGCAGGGTTTGATTGATTTGATGGGAGGCAAACAGGAATTTAACCGTATGATGGATTCGGTATTCAGCGTCCCGCCACTGTTCGACGACAGTTATTATGGCGGCGTGATTCACGAGATACGCGAGATGCAAATCATGAATATGGGAAATTATGCGCATGGAAACCAGCCGGTTCAACACATGATATATCTGTACAACTATTCGGGAGAACCCTGGAAAGCTCAATACTGGATAAGGGAATGTATTGATAAACTGTATTCCGCCACTCCCGACGGATACTGCGGCGACGAAGACAACGGTCAGACGTCGGCATGGTATGTGTTTTCGGCTCTGGGATTTTACCCCGTATGTCCGGGTTCGGGAGAGTATGCGCTCGGATCGCCTCTGTTCAAAAGCGTAACCCTGAATCTGCATAACGGCAAAAAGGTTACCGTCAAAGCGCCCGACAACGGCAAATCAAAAAGATATGTGTCGTCAATGAATGTGAACGGGAAAAGTTATACGAAAAATTATATAACACACGAAACATTGTTGAATGGCGCCGATATCAGCTACAGAATGTCCGAATCGCCCAACGTCAGGCGGGGTACGGATGAAAAAGATTTTCCCTATTCTTTCTCGAAAGAGCTGTCAGTTACGGGATTTTAGTTTTCCGGTGTTTTTACCGCCGTTTTACTGTTTTTAATCACTATTACCGCAAAAGTACGAAGGTC
>JAISPE010000055.1 GCA_031275145.1 Prevotellaceae bacterium
TTTGTATCCATTTATTCGCGTTTCAATAATTTTGTACAAAAGTATGACAAATGCCGTAAATATGCAATACAAACCGAAAACCGGCCTGAAAATAAACAGTAATCTGTGTTTGCCCGAAAACGTTATATCTACTGAAAAATACTGTATTGTCGGGAGTTCTAACAGGTATAGCAACTTCACATTTTTTACACCCCACCCTTCGCCGTATTCCAGCCTCGTTTCAATTACAAATTACGGGCTTGCGCGTAACTCATAACTCATAACTCATAATTCATAAAAAGAAAACCTCCGGAAATAAATTCCGAAGGTTTTCCGTTACATTTTTTTTATGAATGAACAGTACAGATTACATCATTCCACCCATTCCTCCCATTCCGGGATTTGCAGGTGCATGACTTTCTTCCTTGATATCGACCAGCACACATTCTGTTGTCAGGAACATTCCGGCAACGGAAGCGGCATTTTCCAGAGCGATACGGGTAACCTTTGTCGGGTCAATAACGCCTGCTTTGGACAAATCCTCATATTTATCCAGGTATGCATTATATCCCCGGTCTCCCTTGCTTTCTTTTACCTTCTGGACAACAATTGAGCCTTCGACGCCGGAGTTTTCGGCGATTTGACGAAGCGGCTCTTCGATTGCGCGTTTGACAATCTGGATACCGGTATTTTCGTCTTCATTGTCGCCTTTAAGACTGTCGAGGGCAGCGATTGCGCGAATATATGCGACTCCGCCTCCTGCAACGATACCTTCTTCTACGGCTGCGCGTGTTGCACTCAAAGCATCTTCCACCCGGTCTTTCTTTTCTTTCATTTCGACTTCGGAAGCAGCGCCTACATACAGGACAGCAACACCGCCGGCAAGTTTTGCCAGACGTTCCTGCAGTTTTTCGCGATCGTAATCGGATGTAGTTATCTCCATCTGTTTACGGATTTGAGCGATACGGGCGTCTATCGCTTCTTTTTTGCCCGAGCCGTTGATGATTGTCGTATTTTCTTTGTTGATAGTTATCTTCTCGGCTTTACCAAGCATCGAAAGGTCGGCAGTTTCCAGCGTCAGACCTTTTTCTTCGGAAATAACCGTGCCGCCTGTCAGGACTGCAATGTCTTCCAGCATTTCTTTACGACGGTCGCCGAAACCCGGAGCTTTCACTGCCGCAATCTTCAGAGAGCCGCGCAAACGGTTAACAACTAATGTGGCCAGCGCTTCGCCATCGACGTCTTCCGCGATGATTAACAGTGCGCGTCCCTGCTGTGCAATCGGCTCAAGTATCGGAAGAATATCCTTCATTGTAGAAATCTTCTTGTCGGTAATGAGGATAACGGGACTGTCCAGTACGGCTTCCATCTTTTCGGTATCCGT
Organism: Prevotellaceae bacterium; assembly: GCA_031275145.1. Classification (GTDB taxonomy): domain Bacteria; phylum Bacteroidota; class Bacteroidia; order Bacteroidales; family UBA932; genus JAIRLF01. The sequence continues at coordinate 1,364 of JAISPE010000055.1, forward strand.
CATGAAATATGCCGAAAGATATCCTCTGTCGAACTGCATACCTTCAACTACTTCTACAACCGTATCAGTGCCTTTGGCTTCTTCCACAGTAATAACGCCTTCTTTGCTTACCTTGCCCATAGCTTCGGCAATGAGTTTGCCTATTTCAGCATCGTTATTTGCCGATATTGCGGCTACCTGCTCTATCTTCTTGATATCGTTACCGACTTCCTTGCTTTGTTCTTTCAAACTTTTCACAACAGCGATTACAGCCTTGTCGATACCGCGTTTCAGACTCATCGGGCTTGCGCCTGCCGTAACGTTCTTCAATCCGACATTGATAATCGCCTGAGCCAATACCGTAGCGGTAGTTGTGCCGTCGCCGGCCAAATCCGCTGTTTTAGAAGCAACTTCACGTACCATCTGTGCTCCTAAATTCTCATAAGAATCGGGAAGTTCGATTTCCTTTGCAACAGTCACTCCGTCCTTGGTGATTTGCGGAGCGCCGAATTTTTTCTCAATCACAACATTACGCCCCTTAGGACCTAAAGTGACCTTCACTGCATCTGCCAGTGCATCTACACCGGATTTCATAAGGCTGCGAGCCTCTATGTTAAACTTTATTTCTTTTGCCATAATTTAATTTTTTTTTAAATTCATTAATACTTCTTTAATCATACTACTGCTAAAATGTCTGAAACTCTCATAATTAGATAATCTTTACCGTCGACGGAAATTTCTGTGCCGGAATACTTGCCGTACAAAACTTCGTCTCCTGCTTTGACCTCCATCGGTTCGTCCTTTTTACCGGGCCCGGTCGCTATGACCGTACCTCTCTGCGGTTTCTCTTTTGCGGTGCTGGGAATGTAAAGCCCGCTTGCTGTTTTTTCTTCTGCCTCTTTAGGCTCAATTAAAACTCGATCTGCTAATGGTTTAATATTTACTGCCATTTTTTTTATTATTTTTAGTTAAACATTATTAAATATAATTTTTATTAATTTCGTTTCCTTTCATAGCATAATTTGTGCCAAACTCGTTTTCGGAAATTTTATCCTCAATAAAATGACAAATTGTCATATTTCCCGTAACGGAAGATTAAAAACCTGACAAAATTTCAACTTGCCGCCAAATGTACGACAAAATGCTCCCTTTTCTACCAGAGAACGACTTTTTGTCCGAACTTTGATTTTTTAGGGATGAAAAATAAACAGGAAGTTTTACCGCAAAG
>JAISPE010000124.1 GCA_031275145.1 Prevotellaceae bacterium
AAGATATCGAATTTTACATGTGCGGTCCTCCAATGATGAACTCCGCATGTGTGAAGATGCTCGACAGCCTCGGCGTACCGGCTGAAATGATTATGTACGACGATTTCGGGGGATAGGAGATGGTGGTTTCGATGTTTTCGACGTTAGTCGAGAGCGGGCGTCATTTAAATTGAAAATCGACGCAGCCAAATGTACCGCAAGGGGTGCAAAGGGTTGACAATATTTGTAAACTTTGCGCTCTTTGCGCAATGCTTTGCGGTTGAAAAAATTAACTTCACAGAGAAATTCATTTCTATTCAAATAACTGTATTTAAAGATGTTGTCGTTTCATCCGCTGCTACGGTCAGTGTACCGTCCGCAGCGATGGATGTGCCGTCCGTAACCGTCCATATTATGCTCTGACCCGGGCTGTTGTCTCCGGTTACCGTTGCGCTGAACTGAACTGTCATATCTTTCTGCACTGCAGCAGTAGCGTGATCGATTTAATAAGGTAATGAGATCTGAGGGATATATCACATTTCCAGGCTACTGAAGTCGTTTTGTTTTGAAAATTAGGCGTAAATGAGGTTGTTTACGAAAAGCATCATACTGCGGGGAACGAAGCCCGAAGCAATCCGGAAATACACGAGTTTTTTACCACAAAAGACAGTAGGGTAGGGCGGGGAGACTTTACATGAGGTCTCCCCGCTCTACTCTACTGGTAAAAAAATGATAAAAAAAGCGGTAAAAAGTGAAATTTATAAAAGACGTCCTTACTTCCGGCCTTTTATTTTTATTATCTGTTTAAGCTCATTTCTATCAAACAGTCCCATTATGCGAATTAATACGCATTCTTCTTCATTGTCCGAAAACATTATAATAGACCTGATAGCGTTATTCCCGTCAATGTTTCCGTAAATACTGATGTTTTCCTTTTCATTTTTGATTCTCATTAACACCTCGTTTCCTCTCATTAACACCTCGTTTCCCCCCCTGCTTGTCGGGCTGTTCCGCATGAATTTTTTCGCTTCCTCATCTTTTGATTTGAAAACGTCAATCTGTTCCAGTTTGGGAATTACTTTTTGAATATCCATTCCGCTGTCCTCTATGTACGAATGTATTTCCGGCATAATATCCAGTAACGGTTTTGTTATGGTTATGGCAGTTACTCCTTTTTTTCGGGACAATTCCTGAAGAAAGATTTCTAATATCCCGTACCTCTCCGACCATATTCGCTGTTTTAACATTTGCTGTTCCGAAAAAAGTTTCGTTTCACCGTCTTGAATTTTTTTCGCTAAATCAAAGGTGTCGGTTGTTCCTTCTATCACCGCTTTCTGGGCAGACCCCGCTACGGAGGCAAACAGCAATACTGCTGTAAATAAACTTATTCTTTTCATAATATCTAATTTTTTATTAATATTTTATTAATTATTTCGTTTGACTTTTCCAGTTCGTCTGTAAGGACGATATCCATTTCATTGAGTCCCCTGTTGAGATTTTCGGACATCAGTTCCAGCGCTTTTTTGACTTCCCTGTAAGCTGTTTCGGGATCGTCGATTTGACGGATGCCGGGCGAATCCGCAACGGAGGATTTGTTTTCGGGCCATAATAACAGTCCGGCAAAGAGGACGGCAAGAATGCCTGCAGCCATACTTCCTGTCCACAGGCGTATTCTGACTTTTCGTTTTGCCCGTTTCTCCGTTTCGGCAAGTTTGTCTATCAACGCTTCTATTCGAGATTCCAGACCGGCGGGAACCTCATATTCATCATGCAAATTTTCTGTTTTCATCTTTTTCCCATTTTTTATATAATTTTTTAATTGTTTTTCTTGCCCGCGAAATAATCATTTTTACATTTCCCTGAGTCAGACCCGTCAGTTTTGCGATTTCCGCATTCGACAGATTATCCCATATTTTTAAGCGGATAACATGTTTCTGCCGAGCCGGCAACTGTTTCATGATATTTTGAATATGGATTAACTGGTCTTTGTTCTCTATGTTCGCGATCAGCGAATCGTTCGACGAAAATTCCATTTCGTAAATCGCATACAGTTCGGGTTTAACTTTTTTGAGAAAATCCAGACAGCTGTTCTTCACCAGCGTCACTGCATAGCTTTCGGGATTAATCAGCGATTCGAGTTCTCCGCGCATGTGCCACAGTTTGATGTATGTCTCCTGTACAATATCCTCTGCGTCATTCTGATTTTCAAGAATTTTACGGGCAATACCGTACAGTTTTCCGTGAAAAGGCAAAAATACTCTTTTAAAATTCTCCGTATCCATTATCAATTAATCCAAAGTTCATAAAATCTGTAACCGTATTATACAAATAAGACGAAAATTAACGGATAAAGGTAACAGTTTTAATGTGAAAAATATTATTTTATCCTCCGGTATCTTTCCGGTAAAAAATAAAACTTTATCTTTACCCTCTGAAAAATAAAGAAAAACGATGGCTAAAAAGAAGAAAAAGGTTAATCTGCAGGCGCAGCAAAAAGTGACGGCTGCACAGCATAGAAATCAGTATATGGAACGGTTACGCAAATTCTGCACGCTGATAGGCAACGGTGAACCGCTGTTCGATCTGTTGCCGGATTATGTGCTGCGGGCCGTATACGAAAACCGCGGAGTCACTTTTAAAATCAAGGTAGACAAAGACGTAAAAGTTACCAAACGGTTTATCAAAATACTGTACTGTCATCTTGAAAGCGAAATGAAAAAGAAATGTATAGACCTGCTGATGCCCGGAATAGACAGACAGATCAACCTTGTCGATTATTATCAGATAGTTTCGCCGCTTGAAACAGTGTTGCTGTCGAAAACATGCCTGTTCACCGGCAAGGAAAAATTCGACGCCTTCTGCAAAGACATGGACGAAAGGTACAGTCTGTACCAAAGCGCGGTTCTGTATATTATCTACTATGCGTGTTTCGAATATTGCGACCTGAGCAAACACAGTCTGTACACTTTTAAATATGACTCGTACCGCACGACGGCAGGTTTGTTCTATCAGGTAATCACGATTGGAGTCTATCCTTTGGAAGTGCGTCATGTCGACATACATGGCAATCGCCGTCCGGTCGTCCGGACAGGCGAAATAGGCTACGAAACGAAAGACCCTTATTTTATCCCGACTATGGCTTCTCTTCGACAGCTGTACATAAAAGACCCTTCCGGCCGGAAAGAAATCCCCGTCTATGTCCAGCAGCATGCCATCAACCGTATCATGCAGCGGGCATGCTGTGCAAGGCCGGGTCTTGTTCCGCTGTTAATACACAGTGTATTCACCGACAGACGCAGAGCTATAATCGAAAACAACAGATATCTCGTCGAATGTTACATGGACGACGTAAAAATAGGATATCTGGTCGGTGCGGTTGTGGACGGAATGTTTGTGGTTCTCACTTTTCTCCTTATCACTCACAGCAGTACCCCAGAAGGACGGAAACTCGCCAAACTTACCGGACTGCAACGGGACGATATGAGTTTCCTCGCTATCGACGACCTCAAAACACTTATCAACTCGGATATTACACGCAACCCGCGTATAACGGAAATATTCATCGACGCAGGCTGCGAATCTATCATCAAAATGAATAACGATCTGCACGCCAAAGGATATTACGACTGGATGCGGGATGACTCAAAACAGGATACCGAACTCTCGAAACTTATCACCGAATATATACAGCTGGGCACAAGCGATGAAGAATATTTTGAAAATGAGGGATGAGGGTCCATTGTCCGAACTGTGATTTGTGTGATTGAAATGATTTTTTGTGATTTTATCCGTCAATTATTGCGCCTGCGCTCGGCGGAATCCCGTAAGGTGAGGTGTAAAAAATGTGACTATTTAAAAAAAGCTCACCCTATATTTTTAAATAACTTTCTCTTTTGCGCAAATAAAGTATCATCGGTATTTTTCATCTCTCACAGATTTTATCTTTTTGATGTTCACTTCTTTCATTATATTTTTAATATCAGTTTCGGGATTTTTGATTGCGGAATTTGAACGAAAAATATTTTTAATGACCTCAAATTTTTTACACCCCGCCCGGAGAGATGACATGTCGGTAGAAAACAAAGCGACAGCAAAGCCCCAATCATTGAAAAAGCAGATATGAATAACACCGAGCAAGCCGCAGATCGGGGTTATTCATATTGAAGTCCTTCGGACTTCCGACAAGCATCATTACGCTTTCAGTTGCGGTACGAAACGGGTATTTACAATGACGCTTTTTGTAAATATACATTAAGAGGTAATTTTAGTCACTGCCATATCACTTTTTACCGCTTTTTTATTATTTTTTACCGCAAGGGACGCAAAGAACGCAAAGGGCTGATGCACGACAGTTCTTTGTGAAACCTTTGTACCCTTTGTGGTAAAAAAATAAGCGTCATCAAACCTTTTCAGTTTCGGTACGAAACGGGTATTCGCAATGACGAAAGGTCGTGGCCTGCTTCATTCTCAATTTTCCATATTAGCATAATTGAAAAAAAGTCTTAAATTTGCGCTCTGAAAAATTTAGTATCAGGTATGGTAATGACAACCGTAAATATCTGTAAACAGCAACGGTTGTCATTTTTAAAAACAGTATCTTC
>JAISPE010000104.1 GCA_031275145.1 Prevotellaceae bacterium
GTCGCACACCTTTTTAAAAGCCTCGATAAAATACTGTGCTTCGTTTTCGGTTATACACAAAGGCGGCAGCAGGCGGATAATATTTGTAGATGAAGCGCCCGTAAATATTCTGTGTTCGAACAGCAATTTACGCCGCATTTCCAGGACAGGTTCCGGCATTTCGACGGCTATCATCAGTCCTTTTCCGCGCAGTTCCTGTATTTGAGGGAACAAAGACAGTTCTTTCATCAAAAAGTTCCCGATTTTTTCCGCATTTGCGATAAGATTTTCTTCCATCATCACATCGGCAACGGTAATACCTGCGACACATGCCAGATAAGCGCCTCCGAATGTAGTCCCCAGACTGCCTTTTACCGGCTGAAATTCCGGCGAGATAAACACTCCCGCCATAGGGAATCCGTTTCCTGTTCCTTTGGCTACGGTTATCAGGTCGGGCCTGATTCCGGAATATTGATGATAAAAATATTTCCCCGAACGTCCGCAGCCGGACTGTATTTCGTCAAGAATCAGCATCGTGCCGTACGATTTGCAAAGCGATGAAAGGTTTCGTAAAAAATCGTCTGTCGGGAATCTCACTCCGCCGACACCCTGTATTCCTTCGATGATAACAGCGCAATATTCCCCCGATTTCAATTCATTTTCTGTCTGTTCGATATCGTTAAGAGGAACGAAAGTCACGTTATCGGTACGGTTATATGGCGAAATATATTGAGGGACATCCGTTATGGCTACCGCGCCCGAAGTACGTCCATGGAATGCGCCTTTAAATGCAAGCGCCTTCTTTTTCTGCGTTCTGAAAGAAGCAAGTTTCAGTGCGTTTTCGTTGGCTTCAGCTCCCGAATTACACATAAACAGAGAATAATCCCCGTATCCGCTTATTTCGCCAAGTTTTCTGGCCAGAGTCTGCTGTTGTCTGTTTATAACCGAATTGGTGAAAAAAGCCAGCTGTTTCAATTGCTGTTCCATGTTTTTCACGAATTTCGGATGCGAATGTCCGATAGAGATAACAGCATGTCCTCCATAGAAATCAAGATATTTGTTTCCATCGGAATCGTACAGGTAACACCCTTCCGCTTTCGCGAGTTCCACATCCCAGACGGAATAGACGTCGAAAAGATTCATTTTATTTCATTTCATTTCATTTTATTTGACAAGGGCAAGGGACTTTTTTCTCCATCAACGTGGACTTTATCGTCATACATGAATCTTGTAGATTAACTTATTCTCCAGTGACACTTTGATTCACTTTTTTTCAATCATTAATGTTCAGTCCATTGATACCCCAAGTCAAGATTATCGTTTTTATGTTTTATCTTTTTGACAACTTGATCAAAATTTATCGGCAATTTTTAACATTAGACTTCAACGCTTTTGCATTAAAAATTTTATTGCGTCCATCACTTTAACACATATGAAGCATCTATCGTACCGTAACTGGATTGTGGTGTTACATCTATATCCCAAGTCGCAGTTCTGGATATGTCTATTTCTTTTACGCCATCATTGACGCCATAGTCATCACGCGACAATATAATTGTCTGATAATCAGCCTTCGAGGGAGAGACAGTACCAAGACTGTTTCCCTTTTTGTTAATTCGCAGTGATACTGACGCCGACGAATACGGTGATGTAAGCACGAATTTAACTTTTTTCATGCTTGAGGAAACACCAAATGTCCAAAATCCTGGAAATGTTGAAGTATTATAATTAAAAGATTTTGACCCCAAACTATGCCAAGTCTCATTATCATCCTCGTTACCACTTTTCAGACGAACGGGATAATTTGTCACGTTTTCCTGAGATGTTTGGCGACCGGAGAAAACCATACTGTAAGTCGAATCTGTTTTCTCACGTTCCAAACCTTCTCTAATAATAGCATTGAGATTCTCAAGCTCATCCACAGTGCGGACATAAAATGCTTTGGATATACCCAACCTGACAGCCTTTTCCTCGGACAGATTTATAACATACTGGTCATTTTCCATAGTAACATACCCACCCTTACGTATAATATCCACCATTTTCCGTTCCTCGACTGAAAGTTTTGGCTCATCAGTTGAATCGGACCACTCCACATCATTTTGGCTACAGCCAACCATACAAAAAATCATCACAATAATGCAAATTGTGTTAAAAAACAAAAAACTATTCCTTTTCATAATGTACTAAATTTATAACTTTATAATTTACTTCTAATATCAATCATCATTACTTGATTTCCGTATTTAAACGAAAATACAAAAGTACATGATATTTTTTAATTTCAAAATTAAATTATGTTAAAATTAGTCAAACTATGTTAAGGGCGACAACCAAATGAGTTAATTATTCGTATTTTAATCCATTAAATGGACTCGAATGTCGTAATTTTATAATCTCTTTCGAACTTTATGTCCGGCCTCGAAAGAAACTGATGTTTCAGATCGCTCCGAGTTGATGTTCCGATAGCAAGTGTTTTCGCCGTGAAATGAGCGGCACCGTCCTATGTTCCATTCAATGATTTTTCCGGTAGATAAAAGGTTCCCGCTGTTTTTTAAACAGGTTAAATTTCATTAATTAAAAACATATTGCAGGCTGTGTTTTTCATTTAAGCATTTACAAAACAATATTTGGATTTTCATATCTCCGATATATACAAAATATACCGGAGACCGAAAATCCTTTATGGCTTTGATTACTTAAAATCCTTTACCTATTTTGCCGGCTCCCAGACACAGCGCTTTGGAGAAACAATCTGTCCCGATTCTTTCAGGAGTTTCATTGCTTTTTCCACTTCTTTTTTGTCTAAACCCGTAAGTTCAACTATTTTAGTTGTACCTAAAGGCTGCCCGGCTTTAACCATTGCTTCCAATACTTTTTCCTCTGCACTCATTTTTAACAGATATTAATGTGTTATACAAATTATTATTTATGCAACATACAATATGTTGTTTAATTTTTCGATCCTTTCTTTTGCATATTGCAGCGTAATATACAGTTCCTTTTGACTGTCCGAAGGCGATTCGTACATGGCATCTACCATGACGGTTTCGAAAATCGACCGCAGTCCGCGCGCTCCGAGTTTAAATTCCATTGCCTTGTCAACAATATATTCCAGTACCGAATCTTCAAACTGGAGTTTTATGCCATCCATTTCGAACAGGCGTATATATTGTTTGATTATTGCATTTTTAGGCTCTGTAAGAATCCTGTACATGGCGTCCCTGCTTAAAGGCAGCAAATATGTCAGGACCGGCAAACGGCCTATTATTTCGGGAATCAAACCGAAAGCCTTCAAATCGCTGGGGATAACGTATTGCAGAAGATTCTTCCTGTCAAGGATTTCTTTCTCCTTAACCGCCTTGTATCCCATTGACTGGGAATTTAACCGGCGGGAAACGATCTTGTCGATATCGTTAAAAGCTCCTCCGCAAATAAACAGAATGTTTTTCGTATTTACTACAATATATTGCTGTTCGGGATGTTTCCGTCCTCCTTTTGGCGGCACGTTCACCAAAGAACCTTCCAGCAGTTTCAACAGTCCCTGCTGCACGCCTTCGCCGGAAACGTCGCGGGTAATGGAAGGATTATCGCCTTTACGCGCTATTTTATCAATCTCGTCAATAAACACAATACCTCTTTCGGCGGCCTGTACGTTATAGTCGGCAGCCTGCAACAAACGCGACAGTATGCTTTCCACATCTTCGCCGACATATCCGGCTTCCGTTAAAACTGTCGCATCCACAATTGCAAACGGCACATTCAGCAGTTTCGCGATACTGCGTGCAAGCAGCGTTTTGCCCGTACCCGTTTCGCCGACCATTACTATGTTTGACTTCTCTATTTCGACGTCGTCGGTATTGATATTCTGGTCTATCCTTTTATAATGATTGTAAACGGCAACGGACAGATATTTTTTTGCATCGTCCTGACCGATAACATACTGGTCCAGGAACTTTTTTATCTCTCCGGGTTTTGGGACTGCCGAATTTTTGGCCGGTCTCCTTTTTCTTGGCGCTGCCGTATTCATCCGGTAATTTTCCGATACAACTTCGTGAACACGTTCGGCACAGTCGGGACAGATACAAGCGTCAATGCCGATAATCAACATGCTGACATTATCCTCGCTAAGACCGCAGAAAGAACATTTCTTTTTCATCGTTTTACTCATATCCTGTTTAATTCTCTTTTTTTCATTACTTCATCAATCATTCCATATTGCAGAGCCTCGTCGGAAGTCATCCAGTAATCTCTGTCCGAATCTTTTTCGATTTTTTTTATGGACTGTCCCGTGTGTTGCGACAGTATTTTATAAAGTTCCTGTTTTGTTTTAAGAATTTCTTTTGCAGCGATTTCAATGTCGCTTGCCTGACCTTCGGCTCCGCCCAGCGGCTGATGAATCAGAATCCTCGAGTGAGGCAGTGCGGAACGCTTGCCCGGATGTCCGGCGGCAAGAAGCACAGCGCCCATCGATGCTGCCATACCGGTACAAATGGTTGCCACATCGGAGTTTATGATATGCATGGTATCATAAATTCCCAAACCCGCCGAAACAGAGCCTCCGGGAGAATTGAGATATATCTGTATATCTTTGGTATCTATCGAATCAAGATACAATAGCTGAGCCTGTATGATATTGGCAATTTCGTCGTATATGGGAGTGCCGAGAAAGATGATCCGTTCCATCATCAAACGGGAAAAAACATCCAGCGGCTGAACATTCAACTGTCTTTCTTCCAAAATATACGGAGTGATTGAACTTTCTATCGCCGATGTATAACGGTACATGTTCAGGCTGCTGATGCCGGCATGTCTCAATGCATATCTGTCAAAATCTTTCATTCCTGTGATTCTTTATTATTTTCATGATTTTCTGTCGCAGAATTTTCCGTTACGGATTCTTCGACTGCAATTTCGTTTACTGTTTCTTCCGTTTCGGGATTGTGTTCCGCAATAATCTCTTCCGTTTCGGAGTTTCCCGTATTAAAGAGTCCCTTAAATTCCTCAAAATTGAGATCTCTGGTATTCAGTTTCGCATTTTCTTTCAATATTCTTGCAAACTGTTTGCGTTTGACTCTGCGCAGTATCTCCTGCAATTTTGTTGTGTCGCTCAGATAGCGGTCTGCCAGCTGTTCGATCTCGCTACTGTTCATGTGTGCATCGTAATACATCCATTTTTCGAGATATTTTACAGCCTCGTTTTTCAATATTGCGGGAGTTGGCGTAAAATTATACTGTTGAAGTGTGGAGTCTATAATATGTTCCCATTTTACTTCTTCGGTGAAGTCTTTCACTGTGGATTCGAATGTTTCCGTTTCCGTTTCGGAATTTTTGTGTGCACAGCGAATGTATCTGGCTATAAAATCTTCGGGCAAAGTGATATTTGCTTTTTCCTTTACTGTTTCGACAGAATCAACATAAAGTTTGTCAAGACTTATAGTCTCATAGTCCGATTTCATCTTGTTTTTCAGATATTCTCTAAATTCTTCTTCGCTGTGTATCACGTCTTCGCCGGCGATGTAGTCGAAAAGGTCCTGATTCATTTGTACCGGCGTTTTTTTCGATATCTCAATTATTGTAAACGGAAGAAATTCCGGCAGCGATTCTGCTTCTTTTTCGGTTATTGCCAGCGATTTCAGCAGACTGTCTTCGTCAAATGCCCTGCGTATTTCGAGATCTATCAAGTCATTTGCCTTTGCCCCCAGAAACAGCGGTTTACACTCATCGGATATTTGAGAAACCGAAAAATTTGCATACAGCATTTTTTCAGTGTCTTCTTTCATATATTTAACCTCCGCATAAACAGAGCAGTTTTCTTCGACTGTTTCTGCATAATCGTAAACGAAATACTTGCTGCATATCATCTTGATTTCCCTGTCTATTTCCTCGTCGCTGACAAGTATGTTATAGTAGGGCAATTCTATTTCATTTATCTGAAAGGTAAATTCGGGAAGAAATCCGGCCTCGTATACAAATTCGAAATCTTTCGTTGTATTGAAATCCGTATACGGTTGCTTGTCCTCAGACGGTATCACTTCACCTATAAGATATTCGCTGTTTTCTTCTTCATAATTTCTGAGAGCTTCAAGAAGTATTTTGTTGATTTCTTCTATCAAAACAGGCTGTCCGTACATCTTTTTGATAAGAGACATCGGAGCATTCCCGGGTCGAAACCCTCTGATTTGAGCTGTTTGACGCGCTTTTCTTAATTCTTTTTCCACTTTGGCGGCATAATCTTCCTGCGGTATTTTCACAGTCAGAGTAGCAACAAGCCCTTCTTTATTTTGTATTAATTCCATAAAAAAATTATATAGTATATAATTGCGACAGAGAAAAATATTTGCAACTTCCTGCCTAAAATAATCTAAAAACTTTTGTGCGGATAGAGGGACTCGAACCCACACGCCTTACGGCACTAGATCCTAAATCTAGCGCGGCTACCAAATTACGCCATATCCGCAAACAACGCCGCAAAGGTATAACATTTTTTATCATCTCCAAAAAAGGATTTATAAAAATGATAAAACCAGCGAATTTGAACCGGTTATTTTAACAGTGAACTTACTGTTTGAAGAAAATTTCATGCCGTTTTTGAATACTTTACGCAGCGGCTTCCTGTTTCGATATTTTTCAGGGATACTGTTTTTTCTTTGACTTCTTACGATTCCGGTAGCCCGTGAAAGAATACATTCAAAGGAAATATTAAATTTGCAAAAATCTCGCTCGAAAGGTGCAAAACGTTCTGCAAAAAATAATTTACAAAAAAAACAGTACGTTTGCAAAAAAATTTAAAATTGAAAGGAAGAGAAATGAGGCAAACAATATCACAGGCAATTCCGGGGTTCGGGAAAATATGGGCTGTATCTTTACCTGTAATGCTAAGTATGCTGGCACAAAATATTATAAATGTAACCGACACCGCATTTATGGGACGTGTAGGCGAAATAGAATTGGGTGCGGCGGCTATCGGCGGAGTATATTTCCATGTTTTGTTTATGCTTGGTTTCGGCTTTGCCACCGGTATGCAGATTCTGATTTCGCGCCGTAAAGGAGAAAATAATCCGTCGAAAATCGGTCCGATAATGGAAACCGGATTACTCTTTTTATGGGCGCTGGCGATAATACTTATAGCCGGAGCGCAGTGGCTCACGCCGTATATCATGCCGAAAGTTCTTAGCCATGAAACTCTTCTGCAACCGTCGATTAACTTTCTTAACATCCGGGTATACGGTTTGATTTTCGTTTTTGTGAACGTATCGTTTCGCGCTTTTCATGTCGGAACGACCAGTACCCGCCCGCTCACATACGGTTCGATTATAATGGCGATAACCAATATTGTCCTCGATTATATCCTGATATTCGGAAAATTCGGATTTCCGGAAATGGGACTGGAAGGCGCCGCTCTTGCATCCGTTATTTCGGAAGCCACCGAAGCGTTTTATTTTATTGTGTACAATTCGCGTTCGAAGATACGGAAAACGTACAGGCTGTTTTACTTCAAAAACATGAATTTCACATTGCTGAAACATACGCTGAATATATCTGTCTTTGTCATGCTTCAATACTTTATTTCGCTGAGTACATGGTTTATATTTTTCATTGTCATAGAGAAAACAGGCGAGCAAAATCTGGCTTCCTCGAACATTATACGCAGCATATACGGTTTTATAACTATTCCGGTGTGGGCATATTCTGCGGTAACAAGCTCATTCGTAAGCAATGCTATCGGAGCAGGATATACGGGACAGGTTACCGCGATTATCTCCAAAATAGCCAGGCTCAGTTTTATCACTTCAGCAGTCATAACCCTGTGCACGGGTCTTTTGGCCAGGCAGGTATTACTGATATACACGAACAGTACGGAACTTGTAAACCTGTCTTTACTGTCCGTATACGTAATACTCGGCGCAAACATCGTGTTTTCGTGCAGTTGTGTGTCTTTTAACGGAGTAAGCGGTACGGGAAAAACAAAAACGGCGATGTTCATAGAAATAATCTCACTGGCGCTGTACATGGCAGCCCTGTATCTGATTGTCTATTATTTCCCCGACAATGTAGCGTTTGCATGGTTCTCGGAATTTGTTTACTGGCTGGGATTATTGATTTTATCATTACTGTATCTGCGATTCGGCAAATGGCGCAATGCTGGAAGCCTTTTCAATTATACATCAAACGGATGAGAATTGTGCGGTTTTTGCGGAAAACTCACAATTCTATCTTGTTTTATGTATAACAAAATTTGCAGAAACTTTAGTTCGACGAAGTCAATTAACAGATTTTGTAAATTATGAAAATTCTGTTATATTACGCGCGGTACAGTTTTGTGATAACGGGAGATTGCGGGTCAAGCCCGCAATCCCATATCACAAAACTGTACCGCGCGAGGAATAATTCTGTCAAAAAAAGAAATTCTGTCAAAAAGATCAACTTATGTCATATCAAAAACAAAATGTTTGCTCTGTTTTTCTACGTTTATGCATGCTCTGTTTGTGGAATTTGCATGCTGTATGATTATCTCGTAACGCCGTCGTACCGCCTCGATAATACTTTCCCATGACTGGCTTATGCTTTGCGAGGCGGTCAGTCCGACTGCATGCCGTAAATCACTGTGCGACATGATTTGCCGTATTTTTGCAGCCATTGCGTTTTTGTTGTTTTCAGTAAGGAATCCGTTTATTCCGTCGCAGATAATTTCGGC
>JAISPE010000253.1 GCA_031275145.1 Prevotellaceae bacterium
AAGATATAACTTTCTTTTTGAATTATGCCAATTTTTTGAAATTATTCCGGAATGTCTCTTTGCTCGGCACAGTCTCCAGACTGCGTCGGGTTAAAAGCCAAACTTCGCTTCGCTGCAAGGTCTGGAGACTTGCTTTTAGCTTCGACGTAGCGAAGACGCTACGCCGAGCGCAGAGCAGTCCAGTATCATGTTAATCACTAAAATCACATAAATCAGCGGTTCAGACTTTACTGTCCGTATAAATATCTTTTAATTTTCATTGTAGATGTTTTCTCGAAATCAGAAGCAAAAGGCAGTATCACCACTGTTGATATTTGAGAAAAACGGTTTACTTTGGAATTGACATATAATTGAAGTTCCTGTTGCAGTTCTTCTATCTTTCTTTCGAGTTCGCGATAATTTTCTTCAATTTTGCTTTGCAGTTCTTCTTTAAATTTATTATACTGTTCGCCCATTTCCTCGTAATTAATTTTAACCATTGCAACCAATTTACCTTTCTGTTCGACGACTAACGATTCCTGAACAAACTTGAAATTATTGATCAGCGATTCGATATCTTCGGGATAAATATTTTCTCCTGACGATGTTAGTATCACATTTTTCAGCCGTCCTTTTATATAGATTCTTCCCGCGGAAGTAACTTTTATCAAATCGCCGGTTTTAAACCATCCGTCGGGAGTTATTACCATATTCGTAAGTTCGGGTTCTTTATAATATCCCTTCATCAAACTCGGGCTTTTCACCCATAACTCACCGATTCCGCAGTCATTGACATCGTTGATTTTCATATCAATTTCTTCGAGTTTAAATCCTGCCGATCCGGGTTTCACATTGTGAGCAAGCGCTGCGGTCAGGAGGGGCGCCGTTTCGGTCAGTCCGTAACCTATGGCGTACGGGAATTTCGCCTCATACAGAAACCGTTCGGTATAATAATCCAGTTTTGCTCCTCCTATTCCGAAAAATACAAGTCTTCCTCCGAATGTCTGATACAGTTTCTTTCCTGCGATACGGTGCAACAGTTTTCTCCCTAACACTGTTTTGTATAAATACCGGGTAATCATATTTTTATTAAATTGAGGAAGAACAGAGTTTTTGAATATTTTCTCGGAAATCAGCGGAACGGTCAATATATGCGTTGGCCTTATTTTTTGCACTGCCGGTATCAATATGGCCGGTGTCGGCGGTTTTTCCAGATAATAAACGCTTGAGCCGCCAAAAATGGGCAATAAAAATCCGAGACTGCCTTCATACGCATGTGGAAGAGGTAAAATCGACAGGAAAACGCTGCTTTCGTCTACCGGCTGGATTTTGATTACCATTTTCAATTGAGCAATCAGATTATGATGCGTCAAAATCACTCCTTTGGAGTTTCCGGTAGTGCCGGACGTATATACAATGCTTGCAATATCATCGGGAAGAACTTCTTTTTCAAGATATTTTTCTGTCTCTCCGGTATTTTGATTTTCGTATACGGAAAACGTATCGACATCAAGCCTGATTTTCAATTCCGGCAAACTTATTGCATCGACCTTGGATCTTAGCCGTTTAGTTACAAACAGCGCTTTGCTTTCGGAATGACTGAGAATATTTCCAATTTCGACAGATGAAAAATCCGGCAACAACGGAACCGCAATCGCGCCCATCGATACGATGGCAAAATATATGACGCTGTATTTCGGTGTATTATGAGTGTATATTGCAACTTTGTCGCCATGAGTTATCCCTAAGGACTGTAAAACTTTACGCAAGTTTCTCACCTTATCTCCAAATTCTTTATAGGAAACTGATTCGCCTCCAATAAAAGCATTCATCATTTTCGGTGCATATTTCTCTGACGAATACTCTAACAGATCTTTTAAAGTCTCTAAATTTTCTATCTCCATAATTTATTATCTCCCTGACTGTAATATTATCTAGAAAAACTGTCTGTTGGATTCTGTTTTCATCGAACAGTTTAACCGTTTAACATATTTTAAAGTACCAGCCTTTTATATTCAAACAGCATTTTTTGTTCATCTTAAACCATATATGCGAACAGGTCGCTGGCGTTACCGCCTCTTTATTCCAAGTACCGTACAGGCGCCTTTCACCGTATACAACTCATGATAACAAAATTTAACAGTGCAAAGTTAAACCGGATCGGTGAAACGAACAAATTTTTTATTCAGTGACTTAACCGTTAGCTGTTTGAAGAGTGAATTTGTATCCTGTTGCCGCTATTTTTCAAAATATTCACACCTTTTGAACAGCCCGTTATGAGGATTATATCCCGTTCATTCCGTATCACTGTATACATTCCGGTACAATAATTTCAATACGGTTATTTTTTCAAATACAATCTTTTACAAAATTCTGTTTACAATTGTTTTTGTTTGTAAAATATTTAAACTAATTTTGCACCGGTTAAAGGAAAATAACAAAAAATTAATGATTAGCAAGCAACGAAATAGAGAATTATTGCATCTACGCTATAGCACGCTAATAGTATGGACGAGCAGCTTATAAAGGGATGTATAAAAAAGGACATACGTGCTCAGAAGCAACTTTACGAGAAGTACGCGCCTTTAATGATGTCTGTATGTTTGAGATATGTAAAAGACAAAGAGATTGCTCAAAATTTGTTACATGACGGATTTATTAAGTTGTTTGATAAGATACATACTTATTCGGGCTCAGGTTCTTTTGTTGGATGGATGAGAAAGATTTTTGTCAATACTGCACTGGAGTATTTGCGGCATAACGATGTGTTCAAGTACAGTATAGATGTTGATATTGCTGTAAATATTGAAAGTGCGGAAGAGTCGCCCGTAGATAAAATATCGGCGGACGAATTGATGAAATGCATAACGGAATTGCCTCCCGGATTCCGCACTGTCTTTAACATGTTTGCGATAGAAGGATATTCACATGCTGAAATTGCGGAACAGTTAGGAATACAGGAAGGTACTTCACGTTCGCAATACGCAAGGGCAAGAACTTTATTACAACAAAAGATATTGAAATTAAAAAAATGATTGATGGAAAATGATTTGAACAGCGGTTTTGAAAAATTGGTCCGGGACAAACTTGAGGATTATAAAATTCCTGTGCCTCAGGGCGCCTGGGATATCATAGAAAAGTCGTTAATCCGAAAGAAAAGGTCGAAATATCTCTATGCTGCGGCAGGTATTGTTGCTGCGGCGGCTGTGCTGTTTATGATTACTCTGTATCTGTCCAGAAACACTGACAGCGACAGCAATAACAGGCCAAATATCACACATTCGGATGACGCATCTCCGGCAATACAGCCGAAAAATACGGAACAGCCGGCCGGAGAAACAGCAAAACAGGAAGAGCAAACTCCGGAAAATCAGCCGGAACAGAAACAGCCTGTTTCAAATCCTGCACCCGTGCACGCTGGCGCAGGAAATTCTGTTGCTGTCCGGACCGAAAAACCCGATCCTCATCCGGAAGACCCTCCGGTAAAAGAAAAATTAAGGATTATACCGCAGAAGACCGTTTCCGGTATTTCGATTAATCTCTATCCGTCGAACAGTTTGAAGTTTTCGAACAGTATGCTTCCCAAACAGGCAAATGTAAATCAGACGGATAAACAGAATGACAGATCGAACAGTAACAACAGTATACTCAGTCCCGACAAAAATAATCCGAACAGTAAAGACTGGTCTGTTTCCCTGAATTTCAGCGCCGGAAGTTATCAAAATATAACCGGCAACAAAACAAATTCCAGTTTAATTCCGGCAACGCCTCTTTTAACTTCGTCAAATTCCGTAGATTATATCAAAAATAAATATAAGAATGAAATAAATGTCCCCGACAATGCCGATTCTCAATACGGATTGCCGTTGTCGGCTAAATTTATGGTACGTAAAAGCCTTGGCGACAGATGGGCTATCGAAAGCGGTCTCAGTTACACATATCTTCCGACTAAATATAAATGGAATAAAAATACGGTCAGTCAGCATTTACACTATTTTGGAATACCTTTGAACGCAGTTTATTATGCGGTATCCAAACCCAAATGGAATATCTATGCGTCGGCAGGAGGGATGGTGGAAAAAGGCGTCTATTCTATCTATCGCAATGGCAATCTTGACACTAATGCAAATATGAAGAAACTGCAATGGTCTGTCAACGGGACGGTAGGCGCAACATACAGTTTATACAAAAATCTGGAAATATTTTTCGAACCTCAGTTCGGATATTTCTTTGACAACGGACAGCCTGAGAGTATAAGAACGGAATGGCCGGTTTCTTTCGGACTGGGTATCGGACTGAGATTTAATTTCTAAGCGTTCTCTTTTCTATCAGCGTTATGATTTCTCTGTGGACAGTCTGAGGCGTTTTCATTCCCGAATTTTCATCAACACAGTTTACGGGAACAAAATTCCCGTCGATATTTGTCTGTTCCACATATATTTCGCGAACTCTCCGCTGTAAATCAAAATCCGATTCGTGAATATCTTTTTTCCCTTTAAGGTAATCTCTCTCTGTTCCTTCGCGCTGCGATCTCAATTTTTCAACCGTAAAATCGAACGGTACATCCAGAAAAATATTGATGTCGGGACGCGGAATGGCAAAGAAATCAAATTCCAGACTGAAAATCCATTCACGAAGGTTCTTCCGTTTCAGACTGTCCGAGACTTTCGCACACTGAAAAGCGATATTGGAATACACGTAACGGTCGAGAATAACAGCTTCGCCGCGGGCAAGCCATGACTTTAACTCCGGAGCGGCGCTGTTCCGGTCGCCGGCATACAGCAGGGCTACCAGACGCGGATCAACCGTATTGACGTCTCCAAATTCGCCGCGAAGAAAAGACGCTATCAGATCTCCGTACACAGGAGCGTCGAAACGAGGAAAATGCAGGAATTTGCTCCTTCGGTTTTCCGATTCGAAATGTTTTTGCAACAAGTCCGCCTGTGTGGTTTTTCCTGCGCCGTCCAAGCCTTCCAGTACTATCAGCATGATTATCCGTTCAAATATTTCCAGATTAAATCCTTCAATTCGATTATTTTACTTCCCGTTACCGACGAAATGAAAATATGCGGAGCGTCGTGAATCCGTTTTTTTATTTCGGTTTCTATTTCGTCGCTTAATTCTCTGTCAAGCATGTCGCTTTTGGATATGGCAAGTATCCGTCGTTTATCCAGCAGTTCGGGGTTATATTTTCCGAGTTCGGTCAAGAGTGTACGGTATTCACTGACAACATCCTTGCTGTCGGCAGGAATCATGAACAGGAGTATGGAGTTGCGTTCTATATGCCGTAGAAACCTTAATCCCAGGCCCTTTCCTTCGTGAGCGCCTTCGATGATTCCGGGTATGTCGGCCATAATGAACGAAAGATGTTCACGATAGCTTACTATACCGAGATTTGGCTCAAGCGTAGTGAAAGCATAGTCTGCGATTTTCGGTTTGGCAGCCGAGACAGCCGATAATAAAGTGGATTTGCCGGCATTCGGGAATCCTACCAGACCGACGTCTGCCAACAGTTTTAGTTCCAGAATGTACCAGCCTTCGATTCCGGGTTCTCCGGGCTGCGAATACCGCGGAGTCCGATTGGTTGGCGATTTGAAATTAGCGTTGCCCAAACCGCCCCTGCCGCCCTGTAACAGAATTACTTCCTCCCCGTCCTGTGTTACTTCGCACAAAATCCGGCCGGATTCGTCTTTGGCGACTGTTCCCGTCGGGACGTCCAGAATCATATCTTTTCCGTTAGCTCCATGACAAAGATTTCCGCTGCCGGATTCTCCATGTTCGGCATGTATGTGTTTCCGGTATTTAAGGTGTATCAGGGTCCAGTACTGTTTGTTGCCGCGAAGTATTATATGTCCTCCGCGTCCTCCGTCCCCGCCGTCGGGTCCTCCCATGGGAACGAATTTTTCTCTGTGTAAATGAGTAGAGCCGGGACCTCCGTTTCCCGACCGGAAAAAAATCTTAACGTAATCTACAAAATTTGATGATGCCAATGTGTATCCTTTTTAATATGACAGTACAACGATTATTATTCCCCTGCAATGACTTTTCTGAAATAATCTATAGTTTTCACCAGACCTTCGTCTAATTTGACTTTAGGCGACCAGTTTAGCTTTTCTTTTGCCAGACTGATATTCGGCTGACGCTGTCTGGGATCGTCGGACGGAAGCGGCAGATATACTATCCTGGATTTGGATTTTGTCAGCGAGATCACTTTTTCTGCAAGTTCCAGCATCGAAAATTCGTCAGGATTTCCAAGATTTACGGGGCCAGTAAACGAATCGTCGGTATTCATTGTCCGGATCATCCCTTCTATCAGGTCATCAACGTACTGGAAACTGCGCGTCTGGGATCCGTTTCCGTAAACAGTAATATCGTCACCCTTAAGCGCCTGAACGATAAAATTGGACACAACCCGTCCGTCGTCAGGATTCATGTTGGGGCCGTATGTGTTAAAAATGCGTATGATTTTTATTCTGACATTGTTTTGCCTGTGATAGTCCATAAATAATGTTTCGGCGCAACGTTTTCCTTCGTCATAACACGAGCGTATCCCGACAGGATTGACATGTCCCCAGTAATGTTCTTCCTGAGGATGTACATGCGGATCGCCGTATACCTCGCTGGTAGAAGCCTGTAATATTTTAGCATTTACCCGTTTGGCCAGTCCGAGCATATTAATGGCTCCCATTACCGAGGTTTTGATTGTCTTTATCGGATTATACTGATAATGGACAGGAGAAGCCGGACATGCCAAATTGTAAATCTCATCAATTTCAATGTTGTAAGGATTTATTATGTCATGCCTTATGATTTCAAATTTAGGATTGCGAAGTAAATCCGCCACATTGGACTTTGAGCCGGTGAAATAATTGTCGAGACAAATAACCTCATGCTTTTCAGCCAATAACCGCGCACATAAATGAGAGCCTATAAAACCCGCCCCGCCCGTTACTAATATCCTTTTACTCATATAATCTATATTCAATTAAAATGCAAAAGTATAAATAATAATTTATATGTGACAATTTTGAATTGAAAATCGACGCAGTCAAATC
>JAISPE010000257.1 GCA_031275145.1 Prevotellaceae bacterium
CCCCAAATTTATACAGATGGAAGTATAATCGTTCATCATAGTTACTTTTCATTGAAAAAATACCTATTTTTAGGGATTTCCAGGACTTTCGTCAGGTGTACCTTTGCAAAAAATTATATTAAAATTATTTATTATGAAAAATATTGCAATTATTTATGGTTCATCGACTGATAACACAAAAAACGTAGCGCGGAAAATAGCGAAAAAGTTATCGGCAGAAAATGTTTTACTGAAAGATGTTTCTACTGTTGATTTCAGCGATTTGGCAAACTGTTCCAATATTATTTTAGGAACATCTACCTGGGGATTGGGCGATTTACAGGATG
This sequence comes from Prevotellaceae bacterium, assembly GCA_031275145.1. GTDB lineage: Bacteria > Bacteroidota > Bacteroidia > Bacteroidales > UBA932 > JAIRLF01. Next base: position 327 of record JAISPE010000257.1, read on the forward strand.
ACTGGAACAGCCGCATACCGGAATTACAGAAAGTTGATTTAACAGGAAAAACACTTGCATTTTTCGGACTTGGCGATTCATCTTCATATTCCGACACATTTGCCGATGGAATGGGATTGCTGTATGAAGCCATTGAAGGCAAAGGCTTTAAACATGTTGGCGAAACTTCGACCGATGGTTACAGTTTTGATTCGTCCGTCGCAGTCAAAAACGGCAAATTCATAGGCCTTGCATTGGACGAAGACAACGAAAGCAACCTGACAGAGCAACGGTTAAATGCGTGGATTGAAAGCATAATTCCGGAGCTGCAATAAAAATTTTTGCAAAAATGCAGCAATATGAATTAAAATAATTACCTTTGCGGCGATTAAAATACGAATATGGACAAACCGTGTTCGATAAAAGTTAATCGTATGAGTACTTTAATTTTTTAATTGTTTGTTTATGATAGATATTGCTTATATTTTAGTTTTCGTAGTGGTAGTTTTTGTAGCAATGGCTGCAATATTTGCCCGTTATAAAAGATGTCCGTCCGATAAAATTCTGGTTGTGTATGGACGTACAGGTAAAAATTCCGAAGGCGGAGTGAGTTCCGCCAAATGTATTCATGGAGGCGCATCCTTTATATGGCCTGTCTTCCAGAGTTATGCTTTTTTGGATTTGACGCCGATACCGATTGAATGTAACTTGACAAATGCGTTGAGTAAACAGAATATCAGGGTCGATGTCCCATGCCGTTTTACTGTGGGTATTTCTACAGAACCCGACAACATGCTGAATGCGGCAGAACGTCTGTTGGGGTTGTCGCTGGAAAATATTCAGGATCTGGCGAAAGATATACTGTTCGGTCAATTGCGTCTTGTGATTGCAACCATGGATATCGAAGAAATTAATTCCGACAGAGACAAATTCCTGTTGAATGTCAGCCAAAACGTGGAAATGGAACTTCGTAAAATAGGCTTAAAGCTTATAAACGTAAACGTTACCGACATCCGCGACGAATCGGGATATATAGAAGCTCTCGGAAAAGAAGCCGCAGCAAAAGCCATCAACGAAGCGAAAAAAAGTGTCGCAGAACAAAATCGTTTCGGTGAAATCGGTAAGGCCGAAGCCGACAGGGACAAAGATATCCGTATCGCCGAGACAGTCAGAGATACGCGCGTACGTACTGCCGATGCAAATGCCACTGCCGTCGAAGGGGAAAACAAAGCGAAGATTGCTATTGCCAACTCCGATTCGACACGAAGAGAAAGGGAAGCCGAAGCTCTCAGAAAAGCTATCGCGGCAGAGAAAGTACAGTCAGCCAAAGCCCTGGAAGAAGCATACGCCGCCGAAAAAATAGCGGAAAATGTTCGTGCCGAGCGCGATAAGGCATCTCAGACGGCCGATATTATCGTGCAGGCAGAAATCGAAAAGGAAAAAGCTATTATTGCCGCCGAAGCCGAAGCTGAAACATTCCGCAGAAGAGCTAAGGGAGAGGCTGATGCAATATTTGCCAAGATGGACGCTCAGGCGCGTGGTATCAACGAGATACTTTCAAAACAGGCGGCAGGTTTCGGTCAATTGGTAGCCGCTGCCGGAGGCGAGCCGCAAAAAGCCGTACTGATGATGATTTCGGATAAATTGCCCGAACTTGTGAAAACACAGGTAGAAGCAATCAAAAACATTAAGATTGACAAAATTACCGTATGGGACGGACAGGGAAAAGATGGAAAAACATCTACAGCAAATTTCGTTTCCGGATTAATGAAATCTGTTCCTCCCCTGAACGACCTTTTTAATATGGCAGGAATGCAGCTTCCCGAATATCTGGGTGGAACTGTCGAAGAAAACAGGAAAGCGGAAAGTGAAGAAAAAGTGGAAACCAAATAAAACTTTTCAAAGGTTTCATCACTAAAATCATACTTCCCCCTCTCATTTTTTGAAAATGAGAGGGGGAAGTTGTATATATAACCTGCATTTAAACTTTTATTTTATCGACTATCCTTCGGTGATCTTTCGGTAATTTTTTCGGTGATTCTTTTGTGATCTTTCAAACGGGAGTACTGCAAAAGTCTCGCAGGGACGACACTTATTTCATATCCGGACTGTGCTGTGATATATACAGTTAATAGTAAAGCGCCGTCCTTGCGGGAGAAAACATTGGACTTCCGAATAATTTCGCGACAGCAATGTCCCGTATAAAAAATCAGCAGTTTTTCGACACAGACGCCGACTGTTCATCATCCGTTATTTAATTTTTTACTAATTTTGCGGTGTTTAAATAATTAGGACATGACAGATATGAGGTCTTTTAAATATGAAATAAAATGAAATATAGCCATT
>JAISPE010000125.1 GCA_031275145.1 Prevotellaceae bacterium
TCGCAATGACGACCCGTCGCGGATTGCTTCGTCGCCATATTCTTCCGACAAGCGTTACCGCGTTTTTCAGTTGCGGAACGAAGTGGCAGACTGCTTCGTCGCCACATTCTTCGACAGGCGTTATCACATCTTTCAGTTGCGGTACGAAACGGATATTCGCAAAGACGGTCAGACATTGACACGACACTACTTAGTTTTTGCATCGGAGGGCAAAACAAATTCCTTACCCATTTGATAAATGTGCATTCTTCCGCTGCAAACCTCCTGTGAGCCATGAAATAGCTGCACTGTGGCTGTTTCCGGAATCCTGTAATATATGCTTGCCACTTTTACTTTTGTTTTTACTCCTTCGACATAGTTTATTTTCCCTGAAGGAATGATATTTAAAGTGAAAGGCGTTGTTGTTCTTGTTGCTTCCTGAAGTACTCCGTCGGATTCCGAGAAATAAAAGACAGGATAAGATTTTGTACCCGGACTTCTTTCGGGAGATACGTAAAATGTATAAACCCTGCTTTCGACAAAGTGTTTGCCAAGAAACAGTGACAGATACTCTTTTTCGAGCCTGTTTATTTCTTTCAGGGCATCTTTCAGCGAACTGCCACTGAAAGCATTATCCACGTCTCCGGAGATCAGGTCAAATCTGCGTTCGCGCAGTGAAAACAGAAACTTGGCCGCTTCTTCGGCTTTGCTCTGGGTGTCTTTTTTTTCGACAATACTCTGCTGGAAAGGAATGCTCACAAATCCCGAATCGGTTTTTATTCTTTCCATTATATATTCCTTTTGCGTTTTTAACGGAGACGAAGGCAAACGGTCGGGATAAAACTGATAATTTTTGGGTGTAGAAGCGAAATTTGCAACAGCTTCTTTCGGGTCGTTCAATGAAAAAATCAATCCTTCGGACGAAAGAGCAAGAAACGATGCATCCAGCACACTTTTATTCCCCGCGGGCAAAGAATACATGTATTCATAATCCGCTTCAACGACGGGTTTCATCGAAATTTTCCCGATACTGTAGTCTGTTTCTTCTCTTGCCGAAACGCCTTCTATCGATAAGTGTTCTTCGGCATATCTCACATACGGACCGGGAATATATCTGTCTTTAATGATTTCTACCGAAATTTCAACCGTCGTCTTCGGCAGTGTATATACCAGCGAATTTTCGGGGATTTCTCTGTCTATCCGCTGTGCAAAAACCTGTGCGGACATAAATAACGGGAAAATAAGCGCTAAACTTTTTATTATACTCTTTTTCATTATACTAACATTTATATTCATGCCACAAAATTACACTCTTTTTTTGATTTGCAAACAGGACACAACAAAACGAATCGCGCAACAGGAATTGCTGTGAACGATAGACAGTGAAAATCAGAGTTTTTATTTTTTGCCGTATATCGGATTCGTGTTATAAGATTTTACCGAAATCGACGTTGTGCATGTCTCCCGTTTCGTTAAAAGCATTGTGAAATGCAAAACACATCTTCAGATTGTGAGGAGTATGTCCCTTGCCGAGTTTCAGATAATCCCGCAACAGCTGTCTGTATTCGGGATGTACACAGTTTTCGATTATTGCTTTTGCCCGCTGAACCGGCGACTTCCCTCTCAAATCGGCGACGCCCTGTTCGGTGATCAATACGGATACGGAATGTTCGGTATGGTCGTGATGCGATACCATCGGCACGATGGCGCTTATTTTTGTGCCTTTTGCCACAGAAGGCGTTGTAAATATCGACAAATAAGCATTTCTGGTGAAGTCGCCCGATCCTCCGATTCCGTTCATCATTTTTGTTCCAACGACATGCGTCGAATTGATGTTTCCGAATATATCCGCTTCCAGAGCAGTGTTGATGGTGATCAGACCGAGACGGCGGATGATTTCCGGATTGTTGGACAGTTCCTGAGGACGCAACAGTATTTTGTCCCTGAAAAATTCCAAATTGTTATATATCTCTTCAATGGCAGGATTGCTGACGGTGAGCGAACATCCGCTGGCAAATTTGACGCGGCCGTTTTTCATCAGGTCAATCACTGCATCCTGAATCACTTCGGTGTAAACATTAAATTCGGGAATAGTCGAATTGTTTCCCATAGATCCCAAAACTGCATTGGCGATATTTCCTACTCCCGACTGGATTGGCAGGAAAGATTTCGGAATATGCCCGAGTTTCATTTCTTTCACCAGAAAGTCGGCGACATTATCACCTATTTGCGCCGTTGTTTCGTCTACAGGAGTAAAAGCTCCGCCCTCGTTTTCCAGATTTGTATTGACAACGCACAGTATTTTATCGGGATTGACTTTTATATACGGTTTTCCGATTCTGTCGCTTACGCTGTAAACAGGTATTTCTCTGCGCAAAGGCGGATCAAGAGGCACGTAAATGTCATGTATTCCTCTGATTTCCTTAGGATGCCGGCTGTTCAGTTCTATAATTATTTTATCGGCATATTCGCATATTGTGGGCGCTATACCTACTCCGCATGTGGGAATGATTTCCCCGCTGTCGGTAATATCGGCGGCTTCGATGATTGCACAGTTTATTTTTTCGAGAAATCCATATCTCAATGTCTGAGCCAGATGTGATAGATGCAGGTCAAAATAATCTGTTACGCCTTCGTTCATCGACTGTCTCAAGTCCTTATTTGACTGATATGGCGTGCGGAACTTGATTGCATTCGCCCTTGCCAGATAACCGTCAATACTGTCACCTGTGGATGCACCCGTATACATTCCTATTTTAAAGGGTTTACCCTGTGCGTGTTCTGCTTCTGCCTGTTTTGCAATTGCAACGGGTACGGCTTTTGGACAACCGGCCGCAGTAAACCCGCTAAAACCTATGTTATCACCGTCTTTAATAAAACTTGCCGCTTCTTCCGGCGACATTACTGAATATCTTGTCATAATTCTTAATTTAATTCCGATTAATTTTCAAAATCGGGCGCAAAATTATTCTTTTTTAAAATATCCTGCAAAATAAAAATACAGCCAGAAGTGATGCTTATGTATATTTTGATGATATACAGAAACTTTTTCTTTAAAACAAATATAATAGTGTTGATGACTTTTCGTCACTTCTTTTGCCATTTTTTCCGACTTTTGATGTAAATCTGTTTCAGGACATGACTATATAATGACGTGACCATGGTCATTACTATAACGTGACTCATGTTATTATTATAACGTGACCATCGTTATTATTATAACGTGACCCATGTTATTATTATAACATGACCATCGTTATTATTATAACGTGACCATCGTTATTATTATAACGTGACCATCGTTATTATTATAACATGACCATCGTTATTATTATGACATTAATCAAATCATTATCAATCCTTCCTGCGCGCCGGATTATACAGATACAATAAGATATCATCCGGCGACAAAATAAATAGAGACGCGCGGCCATGCGCCGTGCGTCTCTACAATTATTACACGCCGGTTTTTACGGCTGTTTTGCAAACCGGATATTGGCAAAATAGAATATCATATCGGGAGTAGAGGGGAACGTCGCATTTGCTTCGCCTCCCATATTCAATACGATTACTCTGTTGTGCCTGCTACGGGCATTGTCCATATCTATGGTAACGTCGATCCATTTCCGGAGCTGGTCGTCGGCGAGCTTGTTGCTTTCCACTCCCGAATCCCAAAGTTCCTGACCGAAAACGCTGTTACCGGAGAAACCCCACAGACGGTTCATAAACCGGAGATATATACGCCTGAACGGATCGTAGCTGCCCTGGAACATGCTTGCATCCGGAGCGTATATCTTAAATTTCAGGTATCTGTATTCTTCGACATTGAATTGGTATTCCGTCGGGAGGGCAAAAACGATAGAGCCGGCACGGGCTAACATTGTCATTTTGTAGACATTTTGCAGGCCTGTTCCGGCGGGAGCATCGGTAGCCGGAAATTCGAGATCGATCCTGAAATTTGTACTTTCGACAACACCGTCAATATAGAACTTGTGAGGAATCAGAACTTCGCCGGGCAAATCAATCAGATCTACAGTCCCGCTCGACACGTAAGGCGCAAGAAGATCATCCAGTCCCAGAGAATTGGGTACATAGCGGATTTTCGTAATCTGGCCGGATTCGAGCATGTCCTTTATTATCTGAATATTTTCAGCCGAGAGATCTCCCGCCCTGCGCATGAAGGGCAACCATTCGCCCCCGCCGACTTCGCCGTAAGTACTGTTCCTGTTAAATGCAAGTTTGGGTAAGGAGATATCTGTCCCCGTCAAGTCCAGCTCGTGCAGATTCAGGAAATAGAACAGATCCTGAAACGAATTGACGTGCATGGGATAGACCAGACGGGTGACTGTAGCTGCCTTTGCTGCGGTAAATTCCGTGAAATCGTTGGCGATGAGGATATCCTTTTCGGCAATATACGGAATATATTCCCTCGTTGTAGCATCTACCGGGTCGAGTCCGTTTTCGGGTTTATAGGTCGTTGTTACCTGAAACGGTTCAAGCCGGATATTGTCGAGGACTGTCTCCGTCTCTTCGTTTTCTATACGGACAGTTCGCTGCACCGGACTGGCCGGATTAGTATAGTCCGTATATTTCAAAACGGTATATAAGGCGGTTACTGTTTCGACGGGCGACCATGTGATTTTCAGCGCAGGACCTGCCGAGGCCTCCATTATCCGGATATTCCGGTTCGGCAAAGTAGCGCCGTATTTTTCACCGTAAATGGAAACCGATGTCTCGACTTTCAGCGAACGGTGTCCATAATCGTCTTTCGTGATAAACTCAAACGTATAAGCGCCTTCGGGTATGGCAAATTCCGTACTCGCCGTAACGGTATCGACTACCGAACGGCTTAGCGGAATCACTGTAGAATCTTTACCGCTGTTCCAGTAAATAACGGTCTTTGTGATACGCGGTTTTTTTGTTGGAAAAAATTTTCAGAGATAAAAAACGGTTAAAAAAAGCCGGGTGTCCCGCTCTCGAACAGCATCAATTAACGTCGAACGACGTCGAACAGCATGATAACTTTTGCTCGGCGTAGCGTCTTCGCTACGTCGCAGCTAAAAGCAAGTCTCCGACTTGCACAAAGCAAAGCTTTGCTTTTAACTCGGCGCAGTCAGCAAAATCCCGTACCTTTTTCAACAAAAATTGCGATTTAAAAAAAAAGCTTTAATTTTGCCACGTCTATTGGAATACTTTGAATGGAAAAGAAATTGGTAATATCTCCGTCGCCTCACATTCATGACAGCGTGACGACGCGAC
>JAISPE010000368.1 GCA_031275145.1 Prevotellaceae bacterium
ATGACGGAATACGCAACGGTTAACATCGCAAAATACGAATAATAAATAACGCCACTTGCCATACAAAAAATGTACTTTTCGTTTTGAAAAAATGTACTTTTCGTTTTGCGGATTATATACGCCGATTTAAAAATTCTGTCAAAAAAAGAACCGTTCAGTTTATTTTTTCCACAATTGCGAAACCTGTACATGTTGCGACAAAACAGGTGATTACACTTACAACCATATAAACGAGACTTGCGGAATAATTTCCGTTTCGTATCAGGCTGATGTTTTCGTATGCAAAAGCCGAAAAAGTGGTATATCCTCCACAAATTCCCGTTGCAACAAACCATCTCATTTGCGGAGAAAACCATGCGTAACGTTCGGACAGTCCGATTGCAATGCCAATCAGCAAACATCCCGAAAAGTTCACCGCAAATGTTCCCCAGATTGCGGGAAACCGCGTAATCCGGCTTACAATCAGAGAGGTTACAAGATAGCGCAGCATACTGCCCAATCCGCCGCCAAGTCCTACAAGTAAAAGTGTTTTCATTATTTTTTGAATCTATTTATTTATGACTGTTCCCGAATCCATTTGTCCATTGCCCTGGCAGCCCGCCGGCCGTCGCCCATTGCAAGAATCACGGTAGCGCCTCCGCGTACGATGTCGCCGCCGGCAAAAATCATCGGAATATCGGACTGCATGGTTTCCTCATTCACTGTAACTGTACCCCGCCGGCTTATGTTCAGCCCTTTGACCGACTGCGGAATCAGAGGATTGGGCGAAACTCCAACGCTGACTACAACCTCATCGACTTCGATCAGTTCTGTTTCTCCGGGGACTTCTACCGGAGAACGTCTTCCCGAAGCGTCAGGCTCTCCAAGTTTCATGACTTGCAGCAGCACGTGAGTGACGCGCCCGTTTTCGTTGCCGCGATACTCGACGGGATTGCGCAGGGTCATAAACTCAATGCCCTCTTCCTTCGCATGTTTTACCTCTTCGAGACGTGCGGGCATCTCTTCTTCCGAACGGCGATAGATAATCATTGCACGTTCGGCGCCAAGCCGGAGAGCTGTCCTGACCGAATCCATTGCCGTGTTTCCTCCTCCGATGACGGCGACTTTTTTACCCGTCAGTACAGGCGTGTCCGACTCCGGATTGGCGGCATCCATCAGATTGACGCGGGTAAGGTATTCATTCGATGACATTACGCCTACCAGATTTTCACCTCTGATATTCATGAAACGGGGCAAACCGGCTCCGCTTCCAACGAAAATACCGCGAAATCCTTCGTCTTTCAAGTCGTCTATGCTGACTGTTTTGCCTACGATACAGTTATTCACAAACCTGACGCCCATAGCCCGCAGACTGTCGATTTCGACATCAACTATTTCGTTCGGCAAACGGAATACCGGAATACCGTATTTCAATACTCCGCCGACTTCGTGCAAAGCTTCAAAAACAGTGACGGAATACCCTGATTTCACCATATCTCCGGCAAAGGACAAGCCTGCCGGACCCGAGCCGACGACGGCGATTCTGATACCGTTGGCGGGTGCGGTTTCCGGTATTGAAATCTGTCCGCTGACACGTTCGTAATCGGCGGCGAAACGTTCCAGATGACCTATGGCTACCGCTTCTTTCTTCATTTTTATGTGAATACATTTCGATTCGCACTGTTTCTCCTGCGGACAGACACGACCGCAGACAGCAGGAAGAGCCGATGTTTCTTTCAGAATTTTAGCCGCTTCGAGAAACTCGCCGCGTTCGATATTTTTGATGAATGAGGGAATATCGATTTCTACCGGACAGCCTTCGACACAGCCCGGTTTGGCGCAGTCCAGACAGCGTCGGGCCTCGCTGACTGCCATTTCGGCCGTCAAACCCGTATTTACCTCTCCGGTATTGCGACGGCGAATCTCGGGAGAGAGTTCCGGCATGTGAACACGCTGTATGTCCGCGCGCTCTTTTGCTTTTAAGGCATTACGCAATTCGATGCGCCATGTTTCGTTTCTTCTTTCCATAATCTTAATTTCCGGCGGCCTTACATTTGTGTTCAACTTTATACATCTCCGACTGTTCGATGTCGCGATAACCGCCGAGACGCATCATCATTTCTTCAAAATCGACTAAATGAGCGTCAAACTCGGGACCGTCCACACATACGAATCTGGTTTTGCCGTCTACAGTTACACGACATGCTCCGCACATTCCCGTACCGTCTACCATAATGGTATTCAGGGATGCAATTGTGGGAATATTATATTTTTTTGTCAAAAGACTTACGAATTTCATCATTACGGCAGGTCCGACTGTTATGCACCTGTCCACTTTCTCGCGCTGAATGACTGTTTCAACTCCGTTGGTGACCAGACCTTTATTTCCGTACGAGCCGTCGTCGGTCATGACTATCAGCTCGTCGGAAAAGTTTTTCATCTGTTTTTCCATGATAACGAGTTCTGCGGTGCGCGCCGCCAGAACTGTGACCACCCGGTTTCCGGCTTCGTGCAGCGCTTTTACAATCGGCAACATCGGAGCAACGCCCACACCCCCGCATGCACATACCGCTGTTCCGAAATTCTCGATATGCGTCGCTTTTCCCAGAGGACCGACCAAATCGGTGATGCTGTCGCCTTCATTCAGGGCGCAGATTTTTGTCGACGATACTCCTATCTTCTGAACTACAAGTGTAATAGTCCCCTTTTCCGCATCGGAACCGGCAATGGTAAGCGGAACACGTTCGCCCTTCGCACCGATTTTCACAATAACAAAATGCCCCGCCCGACAGGCTTTCGCAATTAACGGCGCTTCCACGTCAAATTTCACAACATTCGCCGAAAAATACTCTTTACTAATAATTCTATTCATCATTCCATTAATATACAGTTAGCTATATTTATATAACAATATGCGAAAGTACAACAAAAATTCGTTATAGCCTTCACCGGAAAACAGATTTTGAAAAAAATCAAATTTAATTAAAAACAATTCCGTTCCGTTATTTATTTGTCACCGACAGGCATAGCAACCCTTATTTCTCCAAATCGCCTTAATATAGCCCTGAATCATTCTCTGTCCGGTCTGAATCAGGATTTATCTGTTAATTGCATTGACCGGATTTTCGCGGCTTGTTCTGTAAACCCGCCCGCCGACGCACATAACGATAACCGTAATCAGCGCAAGCAGTATTGACAGATAGACCCATGCGCTCATTTCGGTCTGTATTACGTAATTTTCCAGCCAGCGTTTCATAATCAGATATCCGGCGGGGAATGCGACTAATGCACCGGCAACAAGCAGTGTCAGATATTCCTTAAAGAATATGTCGAGAATATCTTTTACTGTTGCGCCGTTGATTTTGCGGATAGCGATTTCCCTGCGCCGTTCCTCGCAGGTGAGCGAAACCATTGACACGAATCCGAAAACGCAGATTATGACGCAGACCGACGACACGACGGTAAGTATCGCAAGCAAAGTGTTTTCCGATTTCAGATATTTGTCGTATTCTTCTTCTGCCCATGAATATTCGAAAGATATGTCTGGAAATTCTTTTTCAATGATTCTGTTGATTTTTGCCATGCAGGTTTTCCGGCTTCCCTCTTCGTATTTGAACAGTACACATGAAGATGAAATGTTCTCTCGACGGTAACAGAACGGTCTGGCTGCAATTGTAGGCGAAAAACCGTATATGTCTTTCACTACGCCTATCACCCGGAATCTGTTATATCCGTTATCGCTAAAAAACATTTTTCCCACGGCTTTGTCCCATCCGAAAATCTTTGCCGCCGATTCGTTTATCAGCACATCCTCTATGTCTCCTATTTTTTCTCCTCCCCTCATATAGACGCCATCGGTCAAATATTCCCCTTTCAAAAATTCTCCTTCAATCAGTTTAAATTCATAAAATCCGGCATATCTTTCCGATATCCACTCATCGAAGAGGGTTATGTATTCGGCGCTTCCCTGCTTACCGTCCCAGTCGGATATGCGTAAAGATGACATTCCCCCCACCGGCAACAAAGGAGGCAGTCCGGCTACGGTTTCTTTTATTTCGGGTATCTGTTTCATTTTATCATTCAATATTTCTATCTCCTGTCCGTCCCCCAGGCTTACACTTATCGCACCGCGATCCTTGAATGAAAATCCCAGACCGGTACTGTTGTGCAGGTAATACATCTGTTTCAGGATGACGAGCGTACAGAACGCAAATACAATACTGACCGTTAACTGTACCGTAACCGATATCCTGCGAAATATTTTTGTGTTGCTGCGCATGCTCGAATCAAGCGTACGGCGTTTGAAGAGCACAAGCGTCAAAAAGAAAACTGTCAGCGCTACGGCAATGACAGCAGCTATATATATGACAGATTCGAGGTATATTGACGGCAGTTCCAGCCGTATGCCGGACACTGTCAGGAAAAAAGAACTGACAAGATCTATCAGTACCAGACCGGGTACAAGCGCGGCAGTCAGCGACAGAAGAAACTCGACCGACAGCATAGCAAACAGCGAGCGTGCCGAAGCTCCGTAAACCGTACGCAGCACAAGTTCCCGCTGCCGTATTCTGAAGCGGCTGACAAACAGCGTCAGATAGTTGAACAGCGTACACAGTATCAGCAGCAGACCGGCAACGGCAAAAATAATGATATGTTGAAACTGTACGTCTCTTGCAATGTTAATGTCCTTGTAGCGCATTGAAGTAAGCGGGATAAGCATTATGTTTTTAATGTCGGTATCCGCCTGAACTTCGTGTCCGTATAATTTTTTCTCAAACGCTTTCATGTCTATGCCGGGAACAAGTTCGATGAGAACATTTCCGCCATACGAAACTCTCCACCTCATATCTGATACAGCCGAGAACAGAACATCGAACGGATAGTTGCTTCGTTTAGGCAGACCGGTTACTACTGCGCAAATATCATAGGAAAAAAACAGGCTTCCAATGGTCATTTCAATCTTTTTACCGACAGGACTTTCGTTTCCGAACATCTGTAACGCTTTTTCGCGGGTAATTGCTATTTTTCTGCCCATTACGCTCTCTATGCTTCCGGGGTCTACCGGTATAAGAAAATCCGTACTGCCTTCGAGAATTTTTACGTCGAACATGCTGAAAAATGACGAATCAACTCCGAGACAGTCAACTTTATGACTGACTCCCTGATATTTGAAATCAAAACGACCGGCTGCATCAACCATGGTTGCGTTTGCTATTTCCGGGAAAGTGGATTTGAGATACCCTGCTAAAGGACAGGGCGAGTT
>JAISPE010000147.1 GCA_031275145.1 Prevotellaceae bacterium
TCTGTCAGTTTCAAAATCCTGCAATATATCCGAGCAATCCGACAGTCAGTCCGACGGTGAGGGCTATTATTTTCATTTTCACAAAACTCTCTTTTGATTCGGCTAACAGGGGGAGTCCCGAATGTCCGTTCTGCACGAGCGAATTTGCGAGCAGGATACTGAACGGTATACTGCCTTCGACAAACAGGGATATGAAAACTATGTGCGGTCCCGATTCGGGTATTAGTCCTATGGTTAAAGCTATAAACAGCATTATCAGCTGATTGTCGTTTATCCATTTGTCATAGTGCACAAACAGTCCAAGCAGGTATATAACCAGCAGCGATCCGCAAGTCCATGTAAACACACGAAGCAAATGTTTGTATATCACGTGATGCAACACATGTTCTTTCAGAAAATGCTCCGTAACCGACAGCACCATCAAAAACGCCGCTCCTGCAATAAAGATAAACAGTATGTTCAACCATCTTTCGCTGAAAATATTACCGTGCGAATGATAATGATGTTCGTGAGCGGATAGTTCCCCGTGGTCGTGGTCATGGTCGTGGTCGTGGTCATGTTCGTGAACATGACCGTCTATCGTTATTTCATTTGCATGAATACATGTCATATCCTCGACAGAATGTTTATGCTCCAAAAGTCCAAATCCCAGACTCAGCATAAAAACGGCAATTCCCGACAGAATGGCCATGCGAGCCGGAGAAAGATGCCTGATATTTTGCAGTATATTCGATGTTGCACGTTCGGAATGAGAGCCGTGCAGCGAATGTATTTCCAGATTGTGGTCGAAATATTTCGGAACGGCATTGCTTTTACTCATAAAAACGTTGATTGCAAGTCCCGCGGCTACTGCGAGCAAAAACGTCAATGCTTTTATCAGTAAAGCATAACCCGGTATGGCGGCAAACATCACAAAAGTTTCATCGCCGGTATCCGAAATCATGGCAGCCACTAAGCCTCCGAGATTGAAAATGTTGTGCGAAAACAGCGAAACGGCGACAAAACCGCCCATACAGCCCGGAATCAGCCCTAAGGCTCCTCCGAGAAGCGCCTGTTTCACCGGCGATTTCTGTATATTGCCCAGCCGGCGTCCATTTGTCGCGACATTGATATACTCGATAATCAACATCATGATAATGACAAGTCCGGTTACATAAACAGAGTTTCTGAAAATCTCCGCCAATTCTGAAAACCTGAAACCGTCAAACATCAAGTATCCTGTTTTTTTGATATTATATCAAATGTATCTTGCGCAGGTTTTTCCTTAATTGCGCAATTCTTTTGGGCGACAGTACTTTTTCCGGAATCATTTCCCTGACTGCGTTGACGTCTCTGTCGGCTTCGGGGTTTTCGGTTTCTGTAGCCGCCTTATGCTTTTCAGGGTCGTAAAGCATTCCCGTACAGAGGCACATCCGTCTATTATTTTCCTGAAGGATATGATAGTTCCGGCAGCCTTCGCAGCCTTTCCAGAAATCGTCGTCGTCGGTGAGTTCCGAGAAAGTTACGGGGACATATCCAAGCTCCGAATTCAGTTTCATCACAGCCAGACCGGTTGTTATACTGAATATTTTTGCATCGGGATACAGTCTTCGCGAGAGATCGAAGATTGCCCGTTTGATTTTTCGTGCCAGTCCCGTATTCCGGTATTCGGGATCGACAATCAGTCCCGAGTTAGCGACAAAGCGTTTGTGCTGCCACGATTCGATGTAGCTAAACCCAATCAGGCGGTCGCCGTCGATTGCCACAATCGCTTTTCCTTCCTCCATTTTCTTTGCGATGTATTCGGGCGATCTTTTTGCTATACCCGTACCGCGTTTCAGCGCCGACTCGTACATGAGGCTGCACACTGTTTCGGCATACTTCACGTGCGATTTGTTTGCGACAAGAATTTCTGTCATTTTTTCTTAATTATTTCAAAAATCAACACAACATTATCCGGTTAATTCATGGGTAATCAAATTTTTGATTACCCATGGTTTCCCCGTAAAAACCGGCAAATATAGATTATTTTTTAGATTTGATGGCAGCCTGCGCCGCAGCAAGCCTCGCTATCGGGACACGATAGGGCGAACAGCTCACGTAATTAAGCCCTGCCGTATGGCAAAATTCCACCGATGAAGGCTCGCCTCCGTGTTCTCCGCAAATACCGACCTTCAGTAAGGGACGAATGTTCCGTCCTTTCATCGTCGCCATCAGGATTAACTGTCCGACGCCTTTACGGTCCAGTACCTGAAAAGGATCGGCTTTCAGTATTCCCTTGTCGAGATAGATCGGAAGGAATTTGCTGATGTCGTCGCGCGAATATCCATACGTCAACTGAGTGAGGTCGTTTGTTCCGAACGAGAAAAACTCTGCCGATTCGGCTATTCTGTCGGCAGTCAGCGCCGCTCTCGGCACTTCTATCATCGAGCCTAATTTATATTCGATTCTGTCGCCCATTTCGAGAAACACCTTTTCCGCGGTAGCGCGTATAATTTCTTCCTGAAACTTCATTTCGTACAGTATTCCTGTCAAAGGCACCATGATTTCGGGAACAGCGGTTATGCCCTTTTTCTTCAGTGTCAGTACAGCCTGCAATATGGCTCTTGTCTGCATTTCGGTGATTTCGGGATATGTGTTTGCAAGACGGCAACCGCGGTGTCCGAGCATCGGATTGGTTTCGTGCAGCGATTCGACCTTGTGGCGAATAACTTCGACAGGCACATTCATTACTTTCGACATCTCTTCCTGTCCTTTGACGTCGTGAGGCAGAAATTCGTGCAACGGCGGGTCTAACAGTCTAACAATTACGGGAAGATCATGCATCACTGCAAAGATTTCCTCGAAATCCTTTTGTTGCAGGGGCAAAAGTTTGGCCAGAGCTTTACATCTGCCTTCAACGGTTTCCGCAAGAATCATTTCCCTCATGGGAATAATTTTGTCTTCCTTGAAAAACATGTGTTCCGTACGGCATAATCCTATACCCTCGGCGCCGAATTTCCTCGCCGTAGCAGCATCTTCGGGAGTGTCGGCATTGGCTCTCACCTGCAAATGAGCATATCTTGCAGACAGTTCCATCAGTTTGTTGAAGTCGCTGCTCAATTCGGCCGGTTTGGTTTTTACCTTGCCCTCGTACATTTCACCGGTAGAACCGTTCAACGAAATCCAGTCGCCTTCGTTATATGTTTTCCCGTCAATGGTCACTGTGCGCTGTTTGTAGTCGATACGCAGTTTTGATGCTCCCGACACACAGCATTTTCCCATCCCCCGCGCTACAACTGCGGCGTGAGAAGTCATTCCTCCTCTTGCTGTTAATATTCCCTGAGCGACGTTCATGCCTCTGAGGTCTTCGGGCGAGGTTTCGATACGTACCAGAATCAGTTTGGCGCTGTTGTCCCTTGCATGCCACTGTTCGGCGTCTTCGGCAAAGAAAACAATCTGTCCCGAAGCAGCTCCGGGCGATGCGGGCAATCCTTTTGCGATAACGCTGGATTTGTACAGTTCTTCCGAATCGAATACGGGATGCAAAAGTTCGTCGATTTTTTCCGGCTCGACTCTCAACACTGCTTCATCTTCCTTCAATATTCCCCGGTCGAGCATCTCCATGGCGACCCTTACGGCGGCAGCGCCGGTACGCTTCGCATTGCGGGTCTGCAACATCCACAGTTTGCCGTCCTGAACGGTAAATTCCAAATCCTGCATGTCGCGGTAATGATTTTCGAGTTTTTGCTGCAACTCCATCAATTCGCTATACACTTCGGGCATTGTTTCTTCCAGCGAAGGAGCTTCGGCTTTACGCTTTTCTTCGGATATACCTTGAAGTTTTGCCCAGCGACGGGAACCTTCAAGCGTGATTTGCTGAGGTGTGCGAATACCTGCAACCACATCTTCGCCCTGAGCGTTGATAAGATATTCTCCGTTGAAGATGTTTTCGCCCGTAGCGGCGTCGCGTGTAAACGCTACTCCCGTTGCCGATCTGTCGCCCATGTTGCCGAATACCATAGACTGAACGTTTACAGCCGTTCCCCACTCCTGCGGTATCTTGTTCAGCTTGCGGTATACGATAGCGCGGTCGTTCATCCAGCTGTCGAACACTGACATCACCGCACCCCACAACTGCTGCCATGGATCGGCGGGAAAATCGTTGCCTGTCCTGTCCTTAACCGCTGCTTTGAAACGTTTTACCAGCTCTTTCAAGTCATCGGCAGAAAGTTCGGTGTCGAGGGCTACGTTCTTCTCCTTTTTCATTTCGTCGATAATTTCCTCAAAAGGGTCATGGTCTTCTTTGTTTTCGGGCTTCATGCCGAGAACGACGTCTCCGTACATCTGTACAAACCTGCGATATGAATCCCATGCAAAGCGCGGATTGCCGCTTTTTCCGGCCAAAACTTCTACTGCCTCGTCGTTTAAACCGAGATTAAGAATGGTATCCATCATTCCGGGCATCGAAGCTCGAGCTCCCGAACGTACGGATACAAGTAAAGGGTTGGCACTGTCGGCAAATTTGGGGCCGTTAACGGCCGCTTCTACCCTGAGCATCGCATTCTTAACTTCATCGGAAACAGTTTCGATAATTTTATCTTTACCATGTACGAAATATTCGTTGCATACCTCCGTCGTGATGGTAAAACCGGGGGGTACAGGTACTCCGATAAGATTCATTTCTGCAAGATTGGCTCCTTTTCCACCAAGTAATTCTCTCATGTTTTCATTTCCTTCAGCTGTCTTATTGCCAAAGAAATAAACGCGTTTTTTTAATTCCATAATCAATCACTTTTTCTTAAATTCAGAATTTTAAATTGGCTGCAAAGATACATCTTATATTTGATTTGCAAAATTTTTAACTGTGATGTGTGATGGCGCTAAGGGATCCATACCGTATGCTAAAGCACTGTGTCGAGGAACTCCTCGTTGTAGCCCTCTAAGAGTGATGGCGCTAAGGGATCCCTGCCGTAAGCTAAAGCATACGGTTAATAAAGTGTCGTCCCTGCGGGCCCTGCGGGACTTGTCGTGCGCAGCCAAAAAATCCCGTAGGGATGACATGTCGGTAGAAAACAAAACGATAGCGATCAAAAATCCCGTAGGGATGACATGCCGGTCCAATCCCGCTTTTTTGTATAAACTGTTGAAAATCTCCCGATACCGACATGTCATCCCT
>JAISPE010000379.1 GCA_031275145.1 Prevotellaceae bacterium
CACCTTGGTGGGCCCAGCAGGGCATGATCCTGCGACCCCCTGATTATGAGTCAGGTGCTCTAACCAACTGAGCTATGGGCCCCACTCAAATCCGGGCGCAAAGGTAACTGTTTTATCCGAAACCGCAAAATATTTTTCAAAATATTTTCCATATTCTTCGACAATTTTTTACCGCAAAGGGCACAAAACATTGCGCAAAGGACGCAAGGTTTGCAAATATCTTAAACACCTTGCGCCCTTGCGAAACACTTTGCGCCCTTTGCGGTAAAACTACTATGCCCTTACAATGACTTTTTTACCGCTTTTTATCTTTTTTACCACGAAACGAATATTCACAATGACGAATGTAGAATTAACAAAATTTGCAGAATTTTTAAATCGGCGTAGCCAAACTTTAGTTCGACGAAGTCAATTAACAGATTTTGTAAATTATGAAAATTCTGTTAATTATGTCAAAAAAAGGACAGCCTCAAAAAAGATTGGCAATTACAAAAATTTTGTCTACGTTTGTGATGTATTTTTATAATTAATTATATATGGATTCGTTAACGCATATATTGACAGGCGCAGCCGCAGGACAGATATTTTCAGGAAAGGACGACAGGTTTAAACCCCTTATCTGGGGTGCGATAGCCGGAAATATTCCCGATCTGGATGTTGTTTTTCAACCGTTTATTTCTCCCGAAAGTTCGATGCTTTTTCATCGGGGATTTTCTCATTCTTTATTGTTGTGGGCATTATGCTCTCCCTTGCTGGCGCTGTTAATAAATAAAATCTATAAAGGCGGCAGGCATGATTATTTCAAGTGGCTGGCGATATCTGTAACGGCGTGGTTTTCACATTTATTTCTGGATATATTCAATACGTACGGTACGGGGCTTTTTGAGCCGTTTTCTCATGCAAGGATATCGTATGACGCTGTTAATGTCTATGATTTGATATATCTGATTCCTGTTTTGACGGCCTCAATATTTTTTGCTTTTATTGTCAAAAAGTACAGGACAAAAACCGTAATTGCATTATTGACACTGACATATTCGTTGTGTTACATATCATTTTCGGTTATGATTAAACTGACCGTCGAAACTGCGGCAAAGATACAGCTTGTCCGGCAGAATATTTATCCGGCCCGCATGATATCTTCTCCTTTGCCATTGTCGAATCTTGCATGGAAGATTGTCGCGGAAAGCGATGAGGGTTACTATACGGGAACGTATTATGGATTTTGGAAAGACAGGCTTGATGTTGATTATCTGCCGAAAGATAAACATCTGGATAAAGATTTGGAAAAATATGATAATTTCCGGCAATTGAAACGGTTTACTAAAAACTGGTATATCCTCGACCGGACAGACGGAAATATCCTTATGTACGATTTGAGATTCACTTCTTTGAAGGAAGATGAAAACGCTCTCTCCTTTCCTTTATATATAAAGGAAAACTCTCTGGAAACAGGACGGACATATCTCAACCGCCATATATCGCTCAAAAATCTGAAAGAACATTGCAGACGACTGACAGAGCATTGATCAGACCGGCTTGTCTTTATACGTCATCAATGCGAAGATGAAAGAAAGTACGGGGCCGACAAACAAAACCCATACGACGAATGAGAGGATTACATAATAAGGATTCTTTTCCCATAAGGCAGAGTCGGCGCTGAGTTCGATTAAACGGTTGGATATGCCTGCGTCGGACAGGATTGTCTTCATCATTTCTATTTTATTCTGTAAGAGTTCGGGATAAAGATTGAATGTGATGCAGACCGCTGTATCGTATGTGAGCATGGCGAATGCAAAAGTAAACAAACTGAATGTGAATGCCGTTTCGAAAGAGATATATCCGCCGGTTTTTTTACGGAAAACTATGATGCAGACCGGAAGTCCAAGAATACGGAACAGATATTTTATGTTGTTGACGACCTGTGACTGTTCTCTGAAACCGAAAGTATAGTCCAAAATATTTATTGTTTCCAGAAAAATGCCTAATATCAGTCCGTATATTATGGCCTGCCTGAAAATGTCCCTGAATAAATAACTGGCCACTGTCTTTTTCATGACATATTGAATTAATTAAAAATAATTTCAACACAAATATACTGTTTTTTTCATGTATCTACAATCAATTTTATGTAAAGAAAACAAAATTAGCTGATTTATTGTTCGGATTTCATGGGGTTTCTCACATGCGCCTTAAATCCGGGGCTTCAAACAGGTTTCAAAAATAATAAATTGAATACCTTTGCATAATGAACGGTAAAATAAAAATATTAACTCAGTCAGGCGTCAAAGTTGAAGCCCTGGCGCCCGTAATCATTTCTGCGAGCAGAAGTACGGATATACCCGCTTTTTATGCTAAATGGTTCATTAACCGGCTGAAAGCAGGGTATGCGGTTTGGAATAATCCGTTCAATCGACAACCGGTGTATATTTCATTTGCCAGCTGCAAAGCGGTTGTGTTCTGGACTAAAAACCCGCGACCGCTTATTCCGTATCTCAAAGAACTTGAGGCGAGAAACATTCACTATTATTTTCAGTTTACAATGAACGATTATGATAAAGAACACTTTGAACCGAATGTTCCGCCAGTCGGAAAACGGATAGAAACATTCAAAGAACTTTCGCAACTTATCGGAAAAGAAAAAGTTATCTGGCGTTTCGACCCGCTCGTTATAACGCCGCAGCTGACGCCGCACGATTTGCTGAAAAAGATTTGGAATATTGGAAATCAAATCAAAGGTTATACTGATAAGCTGGTTTTCAGTTTTGTTGATATCAACAGCTATCGCAAAGTGCAGGCAAATCTTGTCAGAGAAACTGCTGAATTTTCACAGAAAACGATTGAAAATGCCGAATTTACGGTAGAGCAAATGAACGAAATCGCCGACGGACTGGCAAAATGTCGTGATGCCTGGGCAAAAGACGGCTGGCAAATTTCACTTGCAACCTGCGCCGAACAGATTGACCTGAAACAGTATGGCATCGAACATAACCGCTGTGTCGATGGCGAACTGATGAAACGTATTTTTGCTGATGACAAAGATTTGACTTACTTCCTGAATTTTGGCAAACTGCCTGAAAAAAACGATATTTCCAGCAAAGACGCCTCTACATTATCGCCCGAAAAACTGAAAGACAAAGGACAGCGAAAAATATGCGGCTGTATGATAGGCAAAGACATCGGTACATATAATACATGCAGTCATTTTTGCGTGTATTGTTATGCAAATACTTCACGAAAAACGGTTAAGGAAAACATGGAAAAACTGAATGAAAATAACGAAAGTATAACGGGACTTTATTAACCGGATGCTTTAGCAGTGTCATCCCTGTTCCCCTTATGCCTTTCGATGATCCGGGATTATTTGACATTTTAGTTTTTTTGTCTCGGATACCGCAGTCTATGGGGCATTTCAGTTTTTTTTACCTCAGATACTAAGTTATCCGATACGTTACTGCACGCTAAACAGCAATACAGTATGATTTATAATCCCGTTTCACATATTTATCATTTATACTCCGGCGCAGCTGTTTTTAGCCACAATGTTCTCAATTCACTGTTTAACTCATCCAATCCGTCGGATTTCCAAAGCGAGTCATTAACAGCTTTGTAGTAAAAATGATATTCTATAGACCCGTAAAGACCTCCATGTTTTTCGAAAATATTCAGAATATTTTTATTGTCCTTATTTTCTGTAAACCAGTATTTATCATCATGCTCATAAAATTTAGGATTTTCAGTAGTAAGTGAATATAGTTCAAGAAGTTTCCCTGACTGCTGGAAATGCCAGTAATACAAACCTGTTTCGGCGGAACGAAACCACCAGCCAACTAAATTAGTGTCGCGCGGCTGACTTAAATAATAATCGATTTTATCATCATCTTTCTTATCGCTGCATGCAATAAACACAGAAATCAATACTGATAAAACTAATTTTAATTTCTTCATATTAACAATATTAACTACACACTTTCATTTGACATTTCCGTTTTCACTGCGGCCGAATCGGCGGTTCGTCATCAATGTTTTCTTTGTTTTTGCGACGTGTTATTCGGGCTTTTATCTGCTGACTGTAATAACTTCCCAGCTGACTGAGTTCGGCGATTAACCGCGTCAGTTCGGGATCGTCGTTTTCGAATGCCCAGTATTCGACACCTTCATAGAAATCATTTATGGCTCGAACACAGTCTTTACGAATCGTTTTAGTGTCCACATGCTCCATATCGCCAAGTTCCCTGTTGCGCTGCTGCCACAGTGCATCGAAATTAGCGTTTGCCTCTTTCATTGCGTTGTATACCGGTATCAGAGCAAAAACGGCAAGCACATCAAGCATGCCCGGAGTACGCTCGATGTCTTCAACAAGGTTGTAGATACGCTGAGTTTCGGCGGTATTCCGGTCACCGGCAATATCACGTCCGTGCTTGTCGAAAAGGGCGGTGAGTTTTTCCGAAGCGTCTTCGTAACCCGGAACTGCGAATCGCGAATACGTCCGTTCGGTACGGATTAGCGTATTGACGTATGCGTCGCGGGAACGTTCATGCCCGTCAAG
>JAISPE010000405.1 GCA_031275145.1 Prevotellaceae bacterium
CTTTACACTGCCACTTCCGCTTTAATAGCCGGATACGGGTCGTATCCTGTAAGATTGAAATCTTCATATTTGAACTCAAAGACAGATTTCACATTTTTATTTATCTCCATTACGGGCAACGGGCGCGGCGTTCGCAGCAGTTGTGTATTTACCTGCTCAATATGATTCAGATAAATATGAACGTCGCCGAAGGTATGAACAAATTCGCCCGGAATAAGATTCACGACCTGAGCAATCATCAGTGTCAGCAAAGCGTACGATGCAATATTGAAGGGAACGCCCAAAAACACGTCGGCGCTTCGCTGATATAATTGACACGACAGCCGTCCGTCAGCCACATAAAACTGAAACATGGCATGACAGGGAGGCAAAGCCATCTTTGCAATATCGGCAGGATTCCATGCGCTGACGATATGTCTTCTCGAATCGGGATTATTTTTGACGGATTCAATCACACCGGCTATCTGGTCGATATGTTTGCCCTCGCCTGCCGGCCATGACCTCCACTGATAGCCGTAAACAGGACCGAGGTTTCCATTTTCATCTGCCCATTCGTCCCAGATAGAAACCTTATTGTCATGCAGATATTTTATATTCGTATCGCCTTTGAGAAACCACAGCAGTTCGTATATTATCGATCTGAGATGTACTTTTTTAGTGGTCACAAGAGGAAATCCTTTCGACAGATCGAATCTCATCTGGTATCCGAACAGGCTTTTTGTGCCGGTATTTGTTCTGTCCTGCTTTTCAACTCCTTCGGCAAGAATTTTTTCGAGTAAATCAAGATATTGTCGCATTGTCTACGTAATTTTATTCATTATTAAATAAGAGGGAACAGTCTCCATAACTTAAAAACCTGAAACCGCTGTTTAAAGCATAACTGTAAATCTCTCTCCACTTGTCGCCGACAAATGCCGCAACAAGAAGAATCAGGGTGCTTTCGGGCTGATGAAAATTAGTTATCAGACCTTTAACCGTTCGGAATTTATATCCCGGAACAATCATTATTTCGGTAGAAGCCTGTTCGGAAACTGTTTTTTGACTGTCCATTTTGTCGATTAAGCGCGCAAATGCTTCTTTTGCACTTATGTCGGTACTGTATTGATATGCTTCCCACTGCGACAGGGAATAACCGTTTTTACTATCTGCCGTAACTCCCAGCCAGTAAAGACTTTCGAGCATACGGGCGGAGGTCGTTCCCACCGCTATGATATCTCCGGTTTTACTGCATAAATGTTCAAGTGTCGAACGGTTTACGATAAAAGTTTCCTTGTGCATCGCGTGCTTATGCACCGATTTTTCTTTTATCGGTTTGAAAGTTCCTGCGCCTACATGCAGGGTGATTTCCTCAAAATCTATACCTTTATTTTCCAGAGCGGTTAAAACATTACGGGTAAAGTGAAGTCCCGCAGTCGGAGCTGCAACAGAACCTTTTAATTTGGAATATACCGTTTGATACGAATATTCGTCTATCTGTTCCGCATCTCTTTTCAGATACGGCGGAACAGGGATATTACCGCAGCAGTCAAGCGTTTGAGAAAAATCTGCGGGAGCATCCCATTCAAACATGATTAAAAAATCGTCCCCTGCATTTATCTTTTTTGCTTTCAGAAAATATTTTCCCCCTTCATATTCAAATTCTTTTTCGAGTATTTCGTTTTTCCATCTCTTTGCATTGCCAACGGCACACCACCATGAACAGCGGTGTACAGACGATAACGCTTCGTCGAAAACGGACGGAGAATCGGGATGCAGACAGAAAATTTCAATCATCGCTCCCGTTTCCTTCCTGAAAAAAATCCTTGCCCTGATAACTTTCGAATTATTAAACACTAACATCGAGCCGGAAGGAATGATTTCCGGCAAATGCGAAAACACATGTTCCGAAATACCTCTGTCATAAACCAGTAATCTGGAACTGTCACGTTCGCTGTTTGGATAGCGGGCTATTTTTTCTTCCGGTAAAATATATGTATAATCCCTGACAGATATCTCCGGAACGATTTGCTTTTTATCTTTCATCAAATCAATTTGAGGCGCAAATATATGAAAAATCCGAAGTCATACAGTCTAAAACCTGTAAAATCCGAATTAATAATTACATGTATCGATGCATTAAAGGGAAAGAAGCATACGAATATTCCTAAAAAATCATCATATGTTTTCCGAATGAATGAAATCCCGTAGGAATGACATGTCGGTCCAATCCCGCTTTTTGTTCAAACTGTTGGAAATTTTCCTATACCGGCATGTCATCCCTACGGGATTTTTGATTACAGAATTTGAACGAAAAAATATTTTTAACAGCCTCAAATTTTTTACACCCCACACGAAGGCTCAGAGCTCCCAATCTGTCTATCGCTACCTTAGCGCATAACTAAACATATAGAATCATAGTTATCGCAAAAATTTGTCGTCGTACATTCAATTTTCTTGAGGAATACCGTGTTATGTGTTGTTTTTTATATCACGGTTATATTTTTCTTTCTATTGAATATAAAAATAATATATATTTTGCTTTAAACAAATACTGTACTGACATTTTTACTGCTTTTTGTCTCTTCTTTCGTCATTTTTCATGGTTTTGGATGTAACCCTGTTTCAGAACATGACACAGTTCACAGTTAAATAAAAAAACTTTTCACTAATTTTGCAAAAAATATAAACAATATTTATAATATAAATAATTAAAACTATATGACATGAGAATTTGTAACACATTTATTACGGCGATCGCTGTATCTGCATTTTTATTATCCGGCTGTTCCGGCGATTTTTCGGCGATTGAGCGGGGATTTGTTTCTCCTCCCGACAGCATACGTACCGGCGTATACTGGTACTGGATAAACGACAA
>JAISPE010000406.1 GCA_031275145.1 Prevotellaceae bacterium
TTATGGCATCCCGTTAGGGATGCATCGCTCGGTAGAACAGTCAATACATCCTGTCCTGCATCCCGTTAGGGATGCATCCCTAGCGGGATGCTCTTTGCCATTGATGAGATGCCGGAAAATAAATCCATAATTAATACCTTTATTTATTGAACGCTCCTAAGTATTCCCCTTTTTTGACAGTATTAACAGATTTGTAAATTATGAAAATTCTGTTAATTCTGTCAAAAAGAATGAGAAATTATGTCAAAAAAGAAAGAGAAATTCTGTCTTCTGTCAAAGTTTTTTTGTTTATTCGGCAAAACTGTTTACCTTTGCGGCCGAATTTTGGTGTCACGATTCCACATATACGGATGAGTGGTGAAAAGGGAATCAGGTGAAAATCCTGAACAGACCCGCTGCTGTAAGCTCTGCCAAAATCTTTGAACATGACTCGATACCACTGTTTCGACAGGAGAAACGGGAAGGGCGTTCAAAGAAGGAGTAAGTCAGAAGACCTGCCAAAAGATTCAGTTACGAAGCTTTCGAGGAATAAGGCTCGGGAACGGAAAAGTAGATTATCGCTGTTATTCTTTTTTGTTGTTCTGCACTGTCATTTCACCGGAGGCTGTTTATTGAAAATAAAAGTATGAAGATATGAACAGTAAAAAGTACATTAAGAACAGTTGCATCCGCCTGCTGACTGTCGGGCTGCTGGCGACGGCATGTCTGGCCTCGTGCAGAGAGGACGGCGACGACATTGTCCCGTCGACCGAAACGCCCGTTACGGACGGGAGCAAGGGACACGTGCAGGGTTTTTTCCTGCTGAACGAGGGAAACATGGGAAGCAATAAAGCCTCGCTTGATTATTTCGATTACGAATCGGGAGTGTATCACAAGAACATTTTCCCCGAACGCAATCCGGATGTGGTAAACGAACTTGGCGATGTCGGGAATGATATCCGGATCTATGGCGACAAGCTGTATGCCGTGATTAACTGCTCGCATCTGGTCGAAGTCATGGATGTAAATACGTGCAGGCATATTGCCGCAATCCCGATACCCAACTGCCGGTATATTGTGTTCGACAGGGGGTATGCCTATGTCAGTTCGTATGCCGGTCCCGTGCTTATCGACCCGAATGCGCGTCTGGGGTACGTCGCAAGGATTGACACCGCGTCTTTACAGGTGAAAGATACCTGCGTAGTCGGCTATCAGCCGGAGGAAATGGTGATTGCGGACAACAAACTGTATGTCGCAAATTCGGGAGGATACCGCGTTCCGAACTACGACAATACCGTTTCGGTTATCGATTTGACGACTTTTAAGGAGGTGAAAAAAATCGTCACGGGAATAAATCTGCACCGTATGGAAGCGGACGGTTACGGGAACATCTACGTGACTTCGAGGGGCGATTACAGGAGCATACACTCCAACACGTACATCATCAACACGAAGACCGACATGGTTACGCATACGCTCGGTCTGCCCGCAAGCGAACTGTGCGCTGCCGGCGATTCGATGTACGTTTACAGCGCCGAGTGGAGTCATGACACAGGTAAAAACACTGTATCGTATGCCATTATCAATACGCGGACTAAGACGGTCGTGTCCCGGAATTTTATTACCGACGGAACGGACAGGGTGATCAAAGTCCCTTACGGTATTGCTGTCAATCCCGAAACAAAGGAGATATTCGTTACCGATGCAAAGGATTACGTGAATCCCGGAACGCTATACTGTTTCACGCCCGACGGTAAAAAGAAATGGGAAGTGACAACAGGAGATATTCCGGCTCATATTGTCTTTACAGGAAAGAAACTAAATAGACAGAATTAGTTTTTTTAGACAGAATTTTCCCGGGAACCCTAACAGGGTTTCCAACCCTGTTAGGGTTTTCAACGTAAAAATGTCAAAAATAATAAAATAAATGAAAAAAGTAATTAGAATGAAGTATTTACTTCTGACTGTTTTTCCGGTTATGATGATCGCGTGTTCGAAGGACGAACCGCAGCGGCCGGAAACCGTCGCGCCCGAAATATCTTTTGTTTCGGGAAACGGCGAGCGCAAAGTGAAAATCGGCGAAAGCGTGACTTTGACCGCCATTGTTGACAACGCCGTACAGCCTGTTTTCTCGTGGAAAATCGACGGGAAAATTGTCTCTACGGAAACGGAATTAACTTTTGTCGCCAGCAAACTCGGCGAGTATTTTGCGAATTTCCGCGTGGATGCTCAAAACGGTTCGACTGAAGGACAGGTGAAAATTTCGGTACTGGAAAAATTGCCGCCGCAAATCACGCTTGGCGCGACACTGCTTGCATACGCGGGCATTGACTCCGAACTGAGGGCCGAAGCCGACAATGCCGAAAATGCCGCATACGTATGGCGGTTAGACGGGCAAATAGTGAGCGAAGCGGCAACTTATGTGTTCAATCAGACAGCTCTGGGCGACTATCTGCTTACGCTGAAAGTAACCACAGCCGACGGGCAGGATTTGAAAAACATTGCTGTAACGGTGTTGCCCGAGCCGCGTCCCGAACTCTTTTTCGACAACGGACAATACCGTACGGTGA
>JAISPE010000411.1 GCA_031275145.1 Prevotellaceae bacterium
TTTTTACTGATAAAATTGTCGCTTATCCATCTCGGCACCATGAAAGCTCCGATTATCAGGTAAGGATAATATGTTACCAGCCTCCATAACAGAGCTAAGGCTACGGCGAAACCGGCAAGCGGAATAAATTCGCCCAGATATTTGCTGAACATTATTTCGGCTATACCGCTTCCTCCCGGCGTCGGGCTTATAAGCATGGCGACCCACATAACTAACTGTCGTGCAAAAATAAGAAAATGGTCATCCACTGCAAAAAAAGCTAAAAACAGACAGTTTACAATCCAGTATCGCGATGTCCACGAGACAAAGGTCGTTAAACCGGCTTTTATCCAGAACGATTTTTTCTTGAATCGCAGTTCCTTTGAGCTGAGTTCAATTTCGCGTAACGCCTTAACAGCTTTTCTTCTCCAGCGTTTCAGGAATGGCAGTTTGAATATTATGAATATCAGTTTACCCAATCCTTTCGGATTGATGAACATTCCGTATACAAGCGCCATAACCCAGATACATTTAATGATATAGCCAATCACGGCAAGCCAGAACATTCCGTGTGTCCAGCCGGGAGAATCTTCGATGTCAAAGAGAGCCGACGTCCCTATTGAAAACATCAGTATGGGGAACATCAATACAAAATATAACTCGTCTAACAGTGAAGTCATCATAACCATTGCCGAGCTTTTGCCGATACTGATTCCTTCTTTATGAATATACATAAGGGCGACGCTTGTTCCGCCGATGGACGAAGGAGTTACAGCCGATGTAAATTCCCACAGCATAATCACTCTGAAAGCCTGTCGCCATGTCAGTTGATTTTCGGAAAGCGTTCTTATACGTATCACGTACCCCAAATCCCGTCCGACGATGCAGATTACAGCCACGACAAGCCAAAAAACCGAAAGCCATGTAAAATCTATATCATCAAATGCCGAAGGGTTAAATTCTTTCATGAACATATATGCAATCACCGCTAACCCAATGAGTACGGGCAAAAATATTTTCCACGATTTTACTCTTTCAATTTCTCCACTCATACGTAACGAATTATATTTCTATTTCGGAAGTCTCTCTTACAGTCTTCACTATGATTTCCTTTTTCTCTTCATCAAGCGTAATTTCGAACGAATCGCCCGTTAAAGCGCCGTCTCTTATGATTGCATCGGCCAGACTGTCTTCGATATACTTCTGGATTGCGCGTTTCAGAGGTCTTGCCCCGTATTGAGGCTCGTATCCTTTTTCGGCAATAAAGAGTTTTACGTTTTCCGATATGTCAATGTTGTAACCGTATACGGACAGGCGGCCTAACAGCGATTTGAGTTCGATATCCGTGATTTTCAGTATATCTTCCCGCTTCAGGGGATTGAATATTATCAAATCGTCGATCCTGTTCAGGAACTCGGGGGCGAAACTGCGTTTTAAAGCTTTGTCGATAATGCTTTTAGTATTCTTTGTGATACTGTCTTCGGGGTTCATGGCCGTAGAGAAACCGATTCCCTGACCGAACTCTTTCACTTCGCGGCTTCCGATGTTGGATGTCATTATCACAATCGTGTTTTTGAAATCGACCTTCCTGCCCAGACTGTCGGTCAGCTGTCCTTCGTCAAGAAGTTGCAGCAGAATATTGAACACATCCGGATGCGCTTTCTCTATTTCGTCCAAAAGGATTACGGAATACGGTCTGCGCCTTACTTTTTCGGTGAGTTGCCCGCCTTCTTCGTATCCTACATAACCCGGAGGAGCGCCGATAAGCCTGCTGACCGCAAATTTCTCCATATATTCGCTCATGTCAATGCGAATCATATTGTCGAAGGAATCAAACATATACTGACTTAATACTTTTGCCAGCTGGGTTTTTCCCACGCCGGTGGGACCGAGAAAGATAAACGTGCCGACGGGTCTTGTCGGGTCTTTAAGTCCCGCCCTGTTACGCCGAATGGCTTTAACGACTTTCTCGACAGCTTCATCCTGACCTATAATTTTCCCTTTCAGAGCATTGGGCATCTCAATAAGACGTTCGCTTTCGTTTTTTGCAATACGCTGTACGGGTACATTGGTCATCATTGCAATGACTTCGGCAATTTTTTCTTCATCAACTGTCCGGGGATTACTATGCAGTTCCTTTTCCCATTTTTCCCGGGCTTTTTCCAGGTCATGATGCAGATCTCTTTCGGTATCTTTCAATTGCCCGGCCTTTTCGTAATCCTGGTTAGCGACCGCTTTTTGCTTCAGCCTTCCGGCTTCTTTGATTTTGTGTTCGATTTTCTGTATTTCTTCCGGGACTGTGATGTTCGAGATATGCACTCTTGAGCCTGCTTCGTCCATGGCGTCAATCGCTTTGTCGGGAAACATTCTGTCCGAAACATATCTTCCGGTGAGCGTCACACATGCTTTTATTGCATCACGGGTGTAAATAACATGGTGATATTCTTCGTATTTGTTTTTTATCTTTTCAAGGATTTCCAGAGTTTCCCTTTCCGATGTCGGATCGACAAGTATTTTCTGAAACCGCCGTTCGAGCGCGGCGTCTTTTTCAATATGTTTACGGTATTCGTCGAGAGTGGTTGTTCCGATGCACTGCATTTCGCCACGCGCGAGAAAAGGCTTTAACATATTGGCCGCATCAAGCGAGCCGGGAGCGCCTCCCGCACCTACAATCGTATGAAGTTCATCGATAAACAGTATTATCTCGGGATGTTTCTGGAGTTCCGATAAAATAGCTTTCATCCGTTCTTCAAACTGTCCGCGATATTTTGTCCCGGCAACAATGGAAGCAATATCCAGAGAGACAAGCCTCTTATCCAGGAGTACCCGCGGCGCCTGCCTGTTTACGATTCTAAGAGCAAGACCTTCCACAATAGCCGTTTTGCCGACTCCCGGGTCACCGATCAATACGGGATTGTTCTTTTTGCGCCGGCTCAGTATCTGCGCAAGGCGTTCGATTTCCTTTTCCCGGCCGACAATGGGATCCATTTTGTTTTCCGACGCAATTCTGGTTAAATCCGTACTGAAACTGTCGATCACCGATTTACCGCCTCTTGCGTGCGCATACGTTTTGCTGCTGATATTCGGTTCTTCATCGCCATCTTCGTCTTCCTCGTAATCGCCGTTCATATTGACAGTCCGTTCGCCGTTCAGGTATCCTTTCAGAGATTCATAATTGACGGCGTCTCTGTTCAACTGTTCGGCAGCAAAGGAATTGCCTTCGTTCAAAATCGATAAAAGCATGTGAATAGCTGTCGGTTCTGTCGCTTTCATCGAACGCGCTTCCAGATAAAGTTTCCGTAGTACCTGATCTGCCGCTTTTATTAAAGGTATTCTGTTTGGCGTTATTTCCGGAATATTCAGACTGGATGAACGCAGTTTATTTTCTATCAAATATTTGTACTCATTCAAATCGATATTAAATTCCGTTAGCAATCGATAGGCTTCATTATTTTTATGCCTGATTATACCCAGAAAAAAATGATCGGGAGTAATGGCATTATTGCCTAACCTGATAGCATCTTCCTTGCTGTAACCGATGATTTCATTTACTTCTGCTGATAAATTTTTTAATTCCATGATATTTATTCTCTATTAAAAAATAACATATTACATACATTGTGCCGTGCTAATACACGCTGTAATAAACATCGCAAAGGTACACAATTTTTTAGAAACGCAAGATTTTAACCGGCATTGCACTATAGATTTGGATTTATTACATACACGCTGCCTTTCCCTTTGCCAATTATTGATAAAACCTGTTCATCACGCAGATATTGCAGGTCTTTTTTTAGCGTGGCAAGTGGAATTTCAGGGAATTTTACCGATAAATCGCTCACTTTTACCGGTTGGCTTTCTGCAATATAATCTCTTATTTGCTTTTGTCTGCCGTTCAAATAGCCGCCTTTTTGTTTGAAAACACTGTATTTTGCATCTAATTTTACAGTTAATTCTTTGATACTTTCCAGAAAGAAAATCAGCCACCTGTCGAGAATGTCGTCTCCGGTAACACGTTTACGCTGGGCAGTCATCAATGCTTCGTAATACGATTTTTTGTTCTTTTCAATGTGATTTTCAAACGAAATGTATTGTATAAATCCGTAACCGTGCCGTAAGAGAAAAAGCGTTGTCAGTAATCGGCTTAACCGTCCATTGCCATCCTGAAACGGGTGAATGCTCAAAAATTCATAAACAAAAACCGATAAAACGATTATCGGGTGAATGGTTTTTTCCGTCCACTGACGGTTAGTCCATTCGATTAAGCCAAACATTTCGCCCTCAACAAGCACGGGGTCGGCGGTATTGAAAATCACTTTTTGCCGTCCGTCGGGGTAGCTTGCAACCACCTTGTTCGGCAAGTGTTTGTAGCCGCCGCGATGCCGTTCGTCTTTGTTGCTGTATTTCAGTAAAAGCCGGTGCAGCTGCTTAATGTAACTTTCCGAGAGCGGGATTTCCGCATAATTGTCGTAAATCAGTTCCAGCACACCGTAATAGCCCATAACTTCCTGTTCATCGCGGGTTTTGAACTTCGTAATTTTCACGTTTTCGAGCAACTGTTGCACTTCTTCATCGCTCATCGTTGCCCCTTCGATACGGGTTGAAGAACCTGTGCTTTCTATCGTAGCAATGCGCCGCAACTCTTTCAGGTAACGGTTTTCGCGGTTTTCTATCACATTCCATTTGCCGCGATACCCGTCAATCGCCGAAATAAGCTGTGTAATCCGCTGATTAGTCATAAAATCAAAATTCAGTTTTTGAATATATTTATCCATATTGTATCTGTATTTTATATTTTATCCGTAAATTAAAATGCAAAGATGCGAAATGTTCGTATTATATCCATATTTTATCTGAAAACATTTGCATTTTATGCAAACGGGTATGATAGACCGTTGATTTGCATCTATTCTGTATCACAAAACTACACCACGCGGGGAATAATTTAAAATAATTCCGTTCCATTATTTATTCCCGCAGCCCCCTTATTTACCCTTAGGAGCCAAAGATTATTAAACAGTTACCCTTATTTCCTTATTATAAACAAACAATTAAAATAAGGGAATAAGGAGTCAGGCCTTGCGGGAAACAGTCCCTGAATTTTTACTTTCCTCTATTGCTCTGCTGACAGCGAGAATCATACCGAAAGCGATGCATGTGATTATTATCGAAGTACCTCCTGTGC
>JAISPE010000415.1 GCA_031275145.1 Prevotellaceae bacterium
GCCATTTTATTTTGAAATTTAAGTGTTTATACATAATGAAAAAATAATTTCCTATACGGAATTGATTATGTTTTGAATGTTTTTGGGAACTCCAAAAATGTTCTTTGGAACTCCAAAAATGTCTTTTGGAACTCCAAAAGCGCTCTTTGGAACTCCAAAAAGTTTTACTGGAACTCCAAAAGTAATTTTTGGAACTCCAAAAATGTCTTTTGGAACTCCAAAAATGTTCGGGGGAACTCCACAATATTTTATGAAAACTTGTTGCAGTATGGAAAGATATAACAGAACCGCCAAAGACAGTTTCTTTTTCCATTGCAGGATTCCTGAAACGCAAAGATGTATCAATATGCTGACAATCAGCTATTTCGGGGGGGGGGGGGGGTAAATACAGACTTTCCACCGAAGGATTCAACGGAAACACGGGGAAATATGTCTGAATACTTATGCATTTACCTGAATATTTATTTTTATAATTCGGGGCAAAAGTAATACTTTTTTTCAACTGCAAAAAAAAAGTTTAAAAAATAGCTGAATTTTATTTTGAGAGGCTGTGAATATTGCAAAAAGCGTCATTGTGAATACCCGGTTCGTACCGCAACTGAAAGCGTGATGACGCTTATCGAAGAAATATGGCGACGAAACAGCGATGAAGCAATCCGCGGTAGGTCGTCATTGCGAGGAGCGTAGCGACGAAGCAATCCAGAAATCCACGACTTTCCGGATTGCTTCGTCGCTACGCTCCCCGCAATGACGATGAGGCGGGTAAAAGCTGGCTGTAAGGACATTACAAAAAGTGTCATTGTAAATAGCCGTTTCGTACCGCAACTGAAAAGGTTTGATGACGCTTGTCGGAACGTCCTGAAAGGACTTTTGAGACAACCTGTAAGTATGGTCAACTTATTTCGTAACACTTCCAAAGTCTGTAAATTATTAAAATTCTGTTAATTATGTCAAAAAAGAAATTATGTCAAAAAAAAGAAAGGATAAAATCATCTTAAACATGACTTTATCCTTCTCTCAGTTCTTATCCGTTATTACGGAAATATTTTTACGCCAGGCCGAACGCTTTCCTGATTTTATCTACGGCATCCGTCTTTTCCCAGGTGAAAAATTCGATTTCTTTGCTTATTTGATTACCGTCATCGTCTGTTAATTCCACCGTCTGTTTGTATGGGGTTCTCCCGAAATGACCGTAAGCGGCAGTCGGTTCGTAAACCGGATTTTTCAGGGCGAACAGGTCGATGATTTTTGCCGGACGCAAGTCGAAGATTTCGTTTATGACCTGACCGGCTTCGGCATCCGTGATATTCAATTTCGAAGTACCGTAAGTGTTGATATTTATGCTGACGGGTTTTGCAACTCCTATGGCATAAGCTATCTGCACAAGAACTTCGTCGGCGACACCTGCGGCTACCATGTTTTTTGCGATATAGCGGGCGGCGTATGCAGCCGAGCGGTCAACCTTGGACGGGTCTTTTCCCGAAAACGCTCCGCCGCCATGTGCACCCTTGCCTCCGTAAGTATCGACGATTATTTTCCTTCCGGTCAGTCCCGTATCGCCATGAGGTCCGCCGATAACGAACTTGCCGGTGGGATTCACATGCAGGATATAATCGCCGGTAAACAGCGCCTGTATTTTTTCGGGCAACCGGCTTTTTACCCGCGGTATAAGGATATTTTTCACATCCTCGCGGATTTTTTCCAGCATGGTTTCATCTTCGTCAAAGTCATCGTGCTGAGTGGAAACAACGATTGTGTGAACTCTGAGCGCCTTATTGTTAAGGTCGTACTCGACAGTAACCTGCGACTTTGCATCGGGACGCAGATAGGTCATTTGCGTTCCTTCCCTGCGTATTTTCGCAAGTTCGTAAACAATGGAATGTGAAAGAGTAAGCGGCAGAGGCATATACTCTTCCGTTTCATTGTTGGCATAACCGAACATCAACCCCTGGTCGCCGGCGCCCTGCTCGTCTTCGTCTTTTCTAACGACGCCCTGATTAATGTCGGGCGACTGTTCGTGTATCGTCGAAATCACGCCGCAAGACTGTGCATCAAAACGATATTTGTCGCTCGTGTAACCGATACGTCCGATTACTCTGCGTGCAGTTGATTGAACATCAACATAAGCGTTGGAATTTACTTCTCCGCTTAGCACTACCAGGCCTGTGGTAACAAGTGTTTCACAAGCCACTTTTGATTTTGAATCCCGACGCAGAAATTCGTCTAACAGAGCGTCGGAAATTTGATCGGCAATTTTATCCGGATGTCCTTCCGATACCGATTCCGATGTAAATAGATATGTCTTCATCCTATTATAAATTAAATTATTAAAAAAATAATCGGGAAAAATGCGGGAGCTAATACCTTTTAGCATTTTTTACTGTGGTTGCAAGCAGCCAAATTTTTCCACGCCGCAAAGGTAATGCTTTTTTTTATTCTGCAAGTTTTTTTTGGAGTGTACGACAAAATTCCCCCTTTTTTTGACAGAATTAACAGAATTTTCATAATTTACAAAATCTGTTAATTTTGAAAATTATGTTAATTCTGTCAAAAAAAGATCCTTAATTATGTAAATTGCGGTTCAAACGCTGTAATTTCTCAAGTATTTCCGAGCGTTTATCGTCGGAAGGTATTATTTTCTGCAATGATAATTCGTAATATTCCTGTGCTTTATCCTTCATTTCGCTGTACGAATAATAATCTCCGAGATATTCGTATGTTCTGTAATTTTCCGGATTGGAATCGATAAACAGCTGGATATCTCTGTTAAACGCCTGTATGGGTGTATTGACGGAATATCTGTAAAAATTATAGATGACCATTTTATTGTTAATAAAATCATGATTGGCAGGGATAAGCAGTTCATCAATAGAAAATCCGTTTACCTGCGGGCTGTGCGCTTCGTCGAAAACTTTATTGAGATTGTATGCCAGAAAAGCGCCTTCCTGATACGGAGATGTAGATACCCACACAGTTTTCGAATCGGGATGAAATACGACGCTGTGATGTGCAACCAGCTGGTTTATGCTGCTTTCGTTTCCAAGACCGATATCCGTCCCGTTTTTGCCTTTTTTATCCCTCAAAAAAGCGACCATGTCCCGCGGAGAGAATAACGGTATGGAATCTAAAAGTTCGGACATCCTGTCCATTCTGTATTCCGAAAAATTTTTTCCGCTTTTCTTTTTCCGTGAAAGCGCTTCGCTTTGGAAATGATTGGTGCAAAGCATATAAGATTCTGACGTTGAATATACGGCCTGAAAGTTTTTCGTTTTTTCAATTGTAACGGCTTTGCTGTCTGCCGCCGAAGCGATTATAAACTGTTGCGATATAAATGTTTTACATTCTTCGGCCAGAGATACGGCTTCTTCGATGTTTTTAGCATACTGCAATATTCTGCGTGCGAGAATTGAGGCCGGAGTAGCCGGAGAAAAGGGGATATCCGAGGGCGCGGCGTTCACAAGTACACACAATCCTTTTTCGTTCATTCCGGATACAGCGCCTGTCATTCCTCCCCACGTAACGAACGCATGTCTGTATCCTTTTGCCGGATTGACAAATAACAGGATTTTGTCTTTGGCAAACTCATCGCCTATATTGAAGTCGAAATTGCGGCCAACCAGCAAAGCTCCGTCATGAGTCCTGTTTCCCCAGACGGCAAGCGCCGAGCAGCCGGAAAAACCCGTAAGTTGAACTGCATGACCAATATCGAATGCGGAATGATAATTCATCATACGCTGGTAATTATTCCCTGTCCGGTTATATTTTGTTGAAGCATAACGCGAAACGGCATAAATCTCTTCCTTGTTTTCTTCGGGGATATAACTGCCTAAATTTCTGTTATAGATTCCCATGCATAAACGGGAAAAGTTACGCATGAATTTGGAGGGTATAAGGCTCTCAATATATTCGGCAAAAGCTTCTTCCTGTTTATGAATAAGCTCTTTCGACAGTACGCCGATTTTGTTTCCCCTGCTGATTGCATCGCCGGAAACATACATTTCCCACAGTCCGTACCTGTTTTTTAACAGCCACGAATCGTCGGCCCTGTATAGATTATCGCTTAAAGTAACACGCCGGATATCGGCAATATTCCTGTTTTTCGGATATGTAGGAAGAAAATACATGCAACAAATGACAAAACCGGTTGTCACAAATACTAATGCTGAAAACACCGCCGATACTGTCCCGGCTCTTCGCCGCCTGATTATTCTATATCTCATATCAAAATTTAATCACATGTTAAACTTAATTCTGTTTCTCTGAATGTTATGCTAACAAAAATCGACATGTATTGTTTATGGTCCTTCTTTTGATTTCGCAAAACAATACGCTGATATACAAATATTAAAACAAAAGCGCCCGCGATTTATTTAGTATTATTTAACTTTTGTTCGACAGAATTAACAAAATTTGCGAAATTTTTAAATCGACGCAGTCAGCCGCGTTTTGCATTATGTTGGCAGAATCCCGGACAAATTCCGGCAGATTACAGGGCTATGTCAATTTTTAAGTTCATAAATAAGTAACACAGGATTATCGTGTTACTTAGTGAAGAAAAATTAATAAAGTATAACAGTTTCTCCTGCATGGCAGGGTGTTCAAACGTAGACAGAAAACCTCATTTACACCTAATTCAAAATAACAGAACAACCTCAGTAACAATAATGTAACACACACACAAACCAACCTCATTACCCCATTAAACCGAACCGGATGCCGTTGATTTAATGCGGTAACGAGGTCTGTAGTTTATATCATATTTTCCTGCTACTGAGGTTGTTTTGTTTGGAAAATCAGGTGAAAATGAGGTTTTTTTAACCGTTATATCTTATTTATTTCTCATCACTAAAGAATAACCGTATTGTGAATTATGTATGAAAACGGCGGAACAGCCGATCTTTTACAGGATTAATGAAACCGTTGAAACGTTG
>JAISPE010000159.1 GCA_031275145.1 Prevotellaceae bacterium
AGAACATCTACGGACTTCCCCTGGACAATCGCAAAAACTACACGAAATCCGACTGGATTGTGTGGACGGCTACTCTTGCCGGCGACACCGAGACTTTCGGCAAGTTCATATCGCCTCTGCACAGGTTTATGAACGAAACAGCCGACCGCGTCCCGATGTCCGACTGGTACAATACCGGCAATAACAGACACGTGGGTTTCAGAGCGCGTTCCGTTGTCGGAGGATATTATATTAAACTTCTGGAAAAGAAATTGCGCTGACCGCGTTTTTTCAATTACGGATTAAAAATTAAAATAAGACATAATTGACATAATTGACATAATTGACATAATTTTCACAGTTTACAAATCTGTTAATCCTGCAAATTTTGTTAATTATGTCAAAAAAACCGTAAAATTAAAAATTATGAATAACTTTGCGGCTCGAAAGGAGGTGTTTTAGATATATGATTATAGTACCCATTAAAGAGGGCGAAAATATAGAACGGGCGTTGAAAAAATTTAAACGCAAATTCGAAAAGACGGGTGTTTTGAGAGAACTTAGATCCCGTAAAAATTTCACAAAAAGATCTGTAGTGCGCAGAGATGAAATTAAAAGCGCCATCTATCGTCAAAAATTGAGATCGGAAGATTTCTAAATTTCTTTGGTTAATATGTGTTTTTAAAAAGTACGGTAAATTATTATCGTACTTTTTCTTTTTGATGTACGATAAACGGTGAACGTCCGGCGTCAGACGTTCACCGTTCAGTTCGTTCATTGACGTCAGAACGAAAATCTCAGCATCATATACACTGTTCTGCCATAGATATGGGCATATCTTAATTCGTTATTTTCCATTCCGAAAGGGCTGTATGCACATAGAACGCCTTTGCCGTCGAATAAATTCTGCGCATGAATATTCAGACTCAGCGCTCTTTTTTGTTTTCCCCCGAATACAAAAACATATCCGCCTTTCAGATTGAAAGTAAATGCGCCCTTCAATCCGATTTGTTGTGCAACATTGCTGTCCTGATGACTTTTGGACAGTGTAACAGGATTAATATCCGAGTGACTTTGTCCCGTAAAGGCGATGTTCATTCCGAGCCAGAAACGCAGTGGCGATTCGTATATTCCTCCTGCCGCAATCGCTAACTGAGGAGTATTTCCAATGAACAGGCCTTTCATATTCACCGTATCCTGCAACTGTATTTCGTTTGTATTTTCCTGCAACAGTATAATATCCGGGTTGGATATGTATTTGTATACGCCGTATGAGGCTGCAAAATCGGCTTTCAGGCCTTTGATGATACTGAACTGTGCAGATATTTCGCCTCCGATGTGTCGCGCATTCAGTTTCGAAATTCCAAGATCGAAATAGCTGAGATAATTGTTGTCGTAATAGCTTCTTACGAGCGATTGATTCTTAATCTGCGTGAAAAAAGCCGACGCCCGCACATCGTATACAGCATTGGAGAAAGTAAAATTCATTTCTGTCGCAAGTATTTTTTCGTTCCGCAGATTCGGAAGCATGCTGCCCGATATGCGTGGCGACAGATATGCATTCGAAAACAAAGGCGCTCTGGTCAAATACATTACATTCGCTTCGATGTCGCTTCCCGAACTCAGTTTGTATGCTATGCCGACTTTTCCCGAATAGTTAAAGAATTTTTTGGGAGGCTGTTTTGTTCCCGAATTTTCGACTTTCCCGTTTTTGATATTTCCGGTATAACCGTACGAAAGGTATGACGCCGAAGCTCCCATACTGAATTTGAGCTGACCCGTGTAATACCGCCAGATATTCCATAACTTATACGATTGCTGTTTTATCGAATAGTCGTGTCCCGTCCTTCCATCGGTCGATATTTCCCTGTCGGGTAACAAAATATCGAACTGGTAAAAATCGGGATTATCCGGAGCGGTCAGGAATTTATCGACGTTGAGCCAGTGATTTCCTCCAAGCAGGTCATATACCTTATTATAATATCGGCCGAAAAATAATTTTACTTCTGCGCCTGCCGTAGTTTCGAGGTTTCCCCAGTCGAACAGGTCGTAAACGCTGTTGAGTGCAATCGTTGTCCTGTCCGATGAATTTTTATCGAGAATGTATTTGGCGCGCCCGCCGGCAGAAGCCATGTTTTCGGAATATATCGAATCCCAGACAATCTGGCCGGATAATGGCGGGTTATGCCGGAATCCCGTCCATTTGGAAGAAGATGTTTCATCGATTGTGTTCAAGCCTGTTTCGCCTCTGACGCCGGTCGAAAACAGTACGGAGGTATTCAGGGTCGAGACTTCGCCTTCCCATCCATGCGACATGCCAAGCAGGGGCTGATGAAATATGTTCTGCCGCGAATTTTTCACAGCGCCGTTACTGTGTCCCCATGCGGAATTATAATGACTGTCGCCCTCCCGGTCGTAGAGGGTTTGCGGCGAATAGTTTACAAGTCCTCTTTTTGTCGGCGCACCTGCTGCGAAAAACGAGAAACTGTGGAAATCGTCTATGTTTTTTCCGGCAGAAAACAGATATGATATTTCCTCATACTGTGTTCCTTTGATAAATCCTTCTCCCAGTCTGCCCGACAGATAAATGCCGAGCGCCCATCCGGAAGCCATTTCACCCGTTGAAAATAAAGCGTCTACCGAATGTGTGTACAGCGAATTGCTGAAAACATACGACACCCTTTTCCTTGGATACATTTTAAGCGGATTGAGTTCGATATGGCTGTATCCGCCAATGTCTCCATAAAAAATTTTATTGTCCACTAAACGTGAACTGCCTGTATTTTTTTTGGTTATATCGATGAATCCGTTAAGGAGACCGGCATAAGCGTATCCCGTTTCAGGGTCGTTGAATGCCGCTCCGTTGATATAGACTTCGGTATTTCGCCAGTCGTATCCCCGCATCCTGAAACCATGCATGCCTAACTGTAAATTAGTGGCTTTTGCAAGCGCATTGTCGTTCCAGAACAGGGCTGCCGCGCCCGTATTGCCGACTGTCTGTCCGTTTATTTCCGGTCTGTCGGGCATCAAGTCGTTTACCGTTATCGGATTGACGTCTTTAAATTCGGGTCTGATAAATATTACGCCCAGTTCCTGTGTACCCGGCTCAAAAGAAACCTCTTTCGTCTCGTATCCGTCGGCGGAAATCACAAGCGTCAAATTGTCGGCGGAGGTTATGCGCAATCCTTTCCCGTCCATGGCAAAATAGCCTGTTCCATCGGCATAAGCCTGTTTGTTCATTCCTTTCAATTCTACCTTTGCCCACCGTACGGGAACAAGCAAATTCCCTTCTTCTCTCAAACTTCCGATAACAAGTATTCGATTCATGTCTTCGACATATATTTGAGAATGAACATCGAAGACAGGCAATAATAACAGCAGTAAAACTATTTTCTTCATCATATTTTTTTATTGCACAGACAACCACAGGCAGTATTTGCTAAACTTCCATAAAATCTGCGTCATCTGTATTCCTTTTTTCTGACTTACTTATTATTTTTCAATGCATCCAGTTTCGCAAGAATGGCATCTTTTTCTTCACGTTCGCGAGCAAGAGCGGCAAGAACGGCTTCTTTTTCTTCACGTTCACGGGCAAGAGTGGCAAGAGCGGCTTCCTTTTCTTCGCGTTCATGAGCTAACTTCGGCTCATATTCCAGACGCGCTCTCATTTCTCCCTCACATTCCGCCGTATATATCACGTTTTTATTTTGGAGATTAACGTCTGCTATACGTTTATATTCCTGCTTTTCTTCGTCGGTAAGATTTTCGTACAGTAAAGTTTCACGCACCCTGTCAAGTCCCTTTGCTGTAAATTCATCCTTAATACTGTTGTGTTTAAAGAAATA
>JAISPE010000241.1 GCA_031275145.1 Prevotellaceae bacterium
ACGAACAGGCTGGAAGAGATGGAAGAACGTATCAAAAAAGATATCTGGTACGTTGAAAACTGGTCGATACTGTTAGATGTGGAAATTCTGATAAAAACCGTTTTCACGATGATAACAGGCGACAAAAAAGCGTATTAGAAATATTAGGTATAAAGTATGAGGGCTGAGGATGGCGCGCCATCCTCAGCCCTCATACTTTATACCTAATCCCTCATCAAATATCTGAAAACTTCCTTAAATGTCCGCATTGCGCCGGCAAACGGATTGACAGGCAAAGATATGAATATTTTTAATTGTAACCGGCATTACTGTAATTTCAGTTACAATTCGACCTGCAATGTAAAGCAGCTTTCACCTTTCGAGACAAACCCAAAATGTCTGATAAAATATTGAACTATTGTTAAAACGCAATAGCGCCATCTGGGCTGTAAAAAATGTGAGATTGTTAAAAATATTTTTTCGTTCAAATTCTGCAATCAAAAATCCCGTAGGGCCCGTAGGGATGACATGTCGGTATCGGAAGATTTTCAGCAGTTTAAACGAAGACCGGCATGTCATCCCTACGGGATTTTTATTCATTCGAAAACAGAACGATGTTTTTTATAATATTCGATATTTTTTACAACCTAGCCGCTCATCTCCCATCACTCATCACTCATCTCCTCCCGTTCCGCTAAAGCTCACATCCTTAAACAGCAGTGACGGTACTCTTCTCGATGAATTCGGTTTCGGGTCATTACCGATTTCCAGAATATTATTCCAAAGTCTCAGCAAGTTACCGGTGACATTCATTTCGTTCACAGGCTTTGTCGGTTTACCTTTTTCGATCAGGAAGCCCTCTATTCCGAATGAGAAATCGCCCGTACAGCTGTTACTGTTTCCGCCGTTAAATCCCGTCACCCAGATACCCTTATCTATTGAAGCAAGAATCTGTTCATGCGACCTTGTTCCCAACTCGAAACACACAATAGAGGGCGACGATACGGTTGGCTCCATTTTCAGTTTCGCCGCGTCGTATGTATCTGTAAAATACATTTTAAGAACGCCCTTATCTATTAAAGTTCTTTTCATTGTCGCCACGCCTTCGCAGTCGAACATTCTTGCTCCGAAAGCGCGTTTAATATGAGGCTCGTCGGTGACGGTAAGTTTGTCCGGGAATATTTTTTCATTCAGCCTGTCGATGAGGAACGAATTTTTTTGATGTATAGCGTTCCCGAACATGGCAGAAATTATGGGAGACAGCAGAGATGCCGACTGTGTATTATCCAGCAGCATAAGATATTTGCCCGAATTGATTTTCGTCTGTCCCAGCTTTTGCAGAGTTCGTTCGTACGCTTTTTTCCCGATACTGTTTTTCACCAGATTATCGAAATGCAAGGCCGATTCGTACCATGACGAACACGGACGGGCGTCGCCCCCGCCTTTCATTGCAACACTCGAACACAGAGAATAACTCGAATGTGACGTTTCTCCTTCGAATCCGTTACTTGAAATCATGTACCGGAAACTGTAGCCGTCGCTGTATTCCGCCGTTATTGAAATTATTTTGGAATCAATGCCGTATATTTCGTCCACCATATTTCGGGCGAGGGCGAGTTTAGTCCCGGTATTCACTGTGTCAAACTTTTCGTCATAAGTATCCAGAACAAACATATCGCCCCTGTAATATCTCGAAGAATCGGGTAAAGTCCGCATCGGGTCTTTGTCGAGACAGAGGGTTGATTCTATTGCCGAAGCTATAAATTTGAACAGACTTTCCTTTTCCATACGGTTGGTGGAATACAGGCCATAACGGTTATCAGCAAACAGTTCTATCTCCATTCGGTTTTCCGATGCCTGTTGCAGCCGGTCAAGGTTTTTATCGCGGTATTCGAAAGCGCTGTCCGCCCCCGAACAGACGGAGATGCGTACACTGTCTGCGCCCCTGTCCAGAGCAAACTGCATCGCTTCTCTTGCCAGAGATTTATATTCAGCGGAAATCATTTATGCTGTTTTGCCTGTTGCTGTAAATATTCCTGCGAGTATGTCTCCCACGATTTTTCGAGATAGTGATTTTTGCTGAAAAACAGTAAGGCGGGAGTCATAAAGTCCGGTTTTTGAGCGCCCGATATTCGAGTCAGTACGATGGCTTTTTCGTTGAGTATAACCATCGCGGGCAATCCGTATCTTTCGCCGGGTTTCGACGTTGCCAGATTTGCGGCAAGTTCTGTCGAAGATATTTTGCGGCCGTCGGGAAGAGTCTGCATCTCTTTTGATTCCGCGTCCAGTTTTACGGGATAATACTGTCCGTTCAGTATTGAAGCCACCACAGAATCTGAAAACGTATCTCTGTCAAGGACTTTACACCATCCGCACCAGTCGGCGTATATGTCTACGAATATTTTTCGCGGCTCTTTCCGCGATGCCTCGACAGCATCTTCA
Organism: Prevotellaceae bacterium; assembly: GCA_031275145.1. GTDB lineage: Bacteria > Bacteroidota > Bacteroidia > Bacteroidales > UBA932 > JAIRLF01. The sequence continues at coordinate 2,422 of JAISPE010000241.1, forward strand.
AACTTCATCCACTTAACACTGGCTTTTTTCGGGGATTGCGCCGCATTTTTATTGAAAGCGAAAAACGACAGTCTTTCTTTCAGGAAATCGGGCTTCCGAAATCCCTGAATCACTTCGCACAGTTGAATTTCTTCGCTTATAATCACCATTGTCGGCAATCCCAGACCTTCGTTTGGCTTCACCGCTGCCAGAGTTGCGGCGAGTTCCGGCGACGAAAATTTATTATTGCCGACAGTATGCATTTCTTTCGATTCCGAGTCCAGTTTAACCGGATAGTAATGTTCGTTCAAAATTCTAATTACGCCCGTGTCGGAAAAAGTATCTCTGTCAAGGACCTTACACCATCTGCACCAGTCGGCGTATATATCGACAAATATTTTCCGGGGATTTTTTTGAGTTGCAGCATAAGCATCCTCAAATTTCATCCACCGGACTTTCGGTTGAGCATATACCCGATTCATCGAGCCTGCCAGTATCAGGACGATTGACAGTTTCGCACTCAAACTTCTGAAATTAAAACCACTGTTCATATCTGTATTTTTTTTAATAAAACTCAAAGCATACCAAGTTCCAGCCTCGCTTCTTCCGACAGACAGTTCATATCCCATGCAGGCTCGAACGTCAAATTGATACTCACGTCCTTCACTTCGGGTATATCTCTTACACCCTCGTTGACGCTTGCAATAAGTTCGTCCGCCACAGGACAGTTGGGCGCTGTCAGCGTCATTGTTATTTCAACTTTGGCTTCGTCGTTTACCGTTATTTCGTAAATCAGTCCCAAATCGTATATATTAACCGGAATTTCGGGATCATATATGTTTTTCAATACTTTTACTATATTCTGTTCTATCTTTAATTTATCCATTCCAAATTTATTTTATTTCCATGGCCATATTCTTCATTTGCCTGATCATTGAGGCCAGTCCGTTTGATCTTGTGGGAGAAAGATTGTAATTGAGGCCTGTTTTTTCTATGAAATACAAATCCGCATTCGCAATATCGGCGGGTTTCTGATTGGAAAGCACCCTGATAAGCAGGGAAATCATACCCCTGGTGATTATTGCGTCACTGTCGGCAAAATAATTTATCACATCATTTTCTTTTACTCCATAAACCCATACCCTCGACTGGCAACCCTCGATGAGATAGTTGTCGATCTTGTATTTCGGGTCATAAGGCGTTAAATCCCTTCCCAGTTCTATCAGATATTCGTACTTGTCCATCCAGTCGTCAAATACGCTAAACTCTTCTATTATCTGATTTTGCATTTCGTTTATCGTATACTTCATTTCTTTAATTCTCAAAGCGCAAAATTAGAAAAATTACACGAATACCGGATTTGATTTTTATTAAACGCTTAACATTTGTAATCTTACTGATATTACAGCGGGCAAAATAATTTATTTTCTGCATCTTCATTTCAATCCTGAACATTATTGCGACAAAATTGTTCACATTCTTCAGGAACAATTGTGTTATGAAATTAGGATATTTTGGGAAAATGTTAGGATATCAGGCACAAAATAGTTGTAACGATTATTCGTGTTCGCCGCCTGCCGGTGCAAATGAAAAAGCGGGAGAGTTTCGTATTCAGCCTTCGAAATATAATATTCCATTTGATTTAATTGAAATAAACGAAGATGCCGTTGTCGTGAACATAGTATCGGGTTTAGGTTACGAGATACTGAAAGCAAGCGAAAAAACCGGTACAAACGGCAAAGTTATCGGAGTGGACTTTTCGCCGGCAATGATGTACAGGGCGCGATACAATGTAGAGAAAACCGGCTGTAAAAATGTGTTTTTCAGGGAAGTCTTTTCCCGTAAATTCCTTCCCCTGGGCGCAAACGTTACCGATATTCTGATTTTTAACAAGCTGCTGAACAAAGTCCCGATTAAAAACCTGTTTTCCGAAATATACAGGATTCTTAAACCCGGCGGCGTGTTCTATATTTACGATAATATTGCCGGATGCCCGGACTGTTCAAATGCAAGCTCAAAAAACAGCTACATACAAATACTTAATGCTTTCGGATTTAAAGATGTAATTATCCGTGAATTTACGGAAAATACTCCTGCCGATGAATATCCATCCCCCAAAAATCTGAAAACCGCTCTGATACGGGGCGAAAAATAAAGTCAGGCCCGAGGATTATTT
>JAISPE010000261.1 GCA_031275145.1 Prevotellaceae bacterium
AAATCTGCTTCCTTGTATTTTAGAGACGGATTTTGAAATAAATATTGTTATATAATAAAATGTTAATACAGATGTTCATGAAAAAAGTAGTATTATTATCGGTTTTATTTGGTTTTGTTTTTACGGGAGCATTTGCTCAGGCGAAAATACAGTTTTCGGAAACGAAACATGATTTTGGCAGTGTGAAAGAGGCAAACGGTCCTGTTTCGCATGTTTTTACATTTAAAAATACGGGTAAATCGCCGCTGGTTATACAGAATGTCGAAACTTCATGCGGATGTACTTCACCCGAATACTCCAAAGAGCCTGTACAGCCGGGTAAATCCGGGATAGTCAAAGCCACTTTCGATCCGGCAGGACGGCCGAATTATTTTGACAAAAATTTGACGGTCGTATCCAATGCGGAAAACAGCCGTGTGGTTTTAAACATCAAGGGGAATGTGGAAGCAAAAGTGTTGACCGTCGAGGAACAGTATCCTTTTGCTGTGGACAAATTACGGATGAAAAACAGTATTCTTGAGTTGTACAAAGTTTCGTCAAAAGGTATGCGGACCGAAAATCTTGAAGTTATCAATACCGGAACAACCCCGGCAATCATTGATTTCGCAGACGTACCGGATCATATATCCATAAAAGCAGACCCTGTCAGTATTCCGGCCGGCGCCAAAGGAATGATTCGGTGCACATACAATGCGGCGAAGAAAAAAGATTTCGGCACAGTCACCGACAATGTAACCGTCAAGGTTAAATCGGCCAAAGGTACGCTTACCGTAAGAGCGGATATCGAGGAAGATTTTTCGGCGCTGACTCCCGACGAACTCGAAAAAGCGCCTGTTGTGACAGTCGACAAGACTAATCATCAGTTCGATAAAATCAAAAAGGGAGATAAAGTTACCGGAACTTTTGAGATTAAAAACGACGGCAAATCGGATTTGATAATCCGCAAAATCACAAACAGCTGTGATTACGTACAGTATTCGATAGACACAAAAACGGTCAAACCCGGTAAATCGGCAACACTGAAACTGGAACTGACAGCGAATGAGGCGGGTTACAGATATTGCAGTACAACGGTAATCACGAACTCCCCGAAACAAAGGTCGCTTACTCTTTATATGTTAGGTACGGTAGAATAATAAATTGTCGCATACATTATACTGACCTGTTATCGCGCTAATGCCGGATACCGGTGTTAGCGTGAATATTATACGGATTATTACATTAAATTATGACATTTCAGCAGGAAATCGAAAGACGCAGAACATTTGCGGTTATTGCACATCCCGACGCCGGGAAAACAACTTTGACAGAGAAACTTCTGCTCTTCGGAGGCGCAATACACGTGGCGGGAGCAGTGAAATCCAACAAAATACGAAAATCGGCGACATCCGATTTTATGGAAATCGAACGGCAGAGAGGCATATCCGTTTCGACTTCGGTTATGACATTTGAGTATCGGAACAGAAAAATCAATATTCTGGATACGCCGGGACACGAGGATTTTGCCGAAGACACTTACCGGACTCTGACTGCCGTCGACAGCGTTATTATCGTGATTGACGGAGCAAAAGGCGTTGAGTTGCAAACCCGTCGATTGATGGAAGTTTGCAGGATGAGAAATACTCCCGTAATTGTTTTTGTCAATAAGCTTGACAGGGAAGCCAGAGACCCGTTCGATTTACTTGACGAGATAGAAAAAGAGTTGAACATAAACGTTATTCCTCTTGGCTGGCCTGTCGGCTCAGGTTCTTCGTTCAAGGGCGTTTATAACCGGTTCGAAAAGAAACTGCAGCTCTTTTATTTTGCAAATAAACAGAAAGTAGCCGAAAATATTCTGGAAATTACCGACCTGGAATCGGTCGAAGCTCAAACGGCTCTGGGCGAATCTGCAAATACAAAGCTGAGGGAAGATTTGGAACTTATCGAAACCGTCTATCCCGAATTTGACAGACCGGAATACAATACCGGCAAACTTGCTCCGGTGTTTTTTGGCAGCGCTGTGAATAATTTCGGCGTACAGGAACTTCTAAACTGTTTTGTGGAGATTGCTCCCTACCCGCAAAAGTCCGTAACAGACCTTCGTGAAATAAGTCCTTTTGAGCCTAAACTCACAGGTTTCGTCTTTAAAATACATGCAAATCTCGACCCTAATCATCGCGACAGAATAGCATTCCTGAAAGTCTGTTCGGGTATTTTTGAACGGAATAAGCCATATTTCCATGTTGCTTCGGGAAAACAGATACGCTTTTCTGCCCCCAATACTTTCCTTGCAGACAAGAAATCTATTGTCAACGAATCGTTTCCCGGAGATATAGTGGGATTGCACGATACCGGAAACTTCAAAATAGGAGATACGCTTACCGAAGGCGAGATACTTAATTTCAAGGGTATTCCGAGTTTTTCTCCCGAACTGTTCCGTTACATAGAAAATGCCGACCCGATGAAATCGAAACAGCTGGCAAAAGGTATCGACCAGCTGATGGACGAAGGCGTTGCCCAGCTGTTTACTCTGAAAATAAACGGCAGAAAAATAATCGGATGCGTAGGAATGCTGCAATTCGATGTTATCCAGTATCGTCTGGAACACGAGTATGGAGCTAAATGCAAATATGAACCCGTTCATCTCTACAAAGCCTGCTGGTTCGAAAGCGAAGATAAAAGCCAGTTAGACGATTTTATGTCCCGCAAATACAACAATATAGCTATAGACAAGCACAGCAGGAACGTGTTCCTCGCCGATTCGGCATATTCCCTCAAAATGGCGGAAGAGAAATTCAACAAAATAAAATTCTATTTCACATCGGAATGAGGTTGGAATACGGGTATATATTGTCGCATTTCGTCATTGTGAACGAACGGTGAACGGTGAACGATGAACGATGAACGATGAACGATGAACGATGAACGGTGAACGATGAAGGGCTGACGCACGACAGTTCCTTGTGAAACCTTTGTGTTCTTTGTGGTAAAAAATCGTGGATTTTGGGGAGGTGGGGGGACGTATTTTCTACCGAATATTCGAGATTTTTTACAACCCACCCTGAGTGGTCTATATCCCGGAATAAAAGCAATAATGCCTGTTTCGTTTCGTGCCAAACATCCAGTTCCCTTACATATTTTCCAAAATTAAAAACATACCGCACTGAAATATCCTCCTTTGGAAGATATTCCGGTTCGAATATATGTATTTATACATATAAATGCGTATTTATAACACATAAAATGGAGCATCATATAAAATTTTATTAAGATATAAATACATTTGTACCAAGTAAATTACTAAAACCGCTTAAAATTATTCCACAGAAAAATTTGTG
>JAISPE010000215.1 GCA_031275145.1 Prevotellaceae bacterium
TGTCAAAACTGAATTTTGTCGTAAATCAAAAATTCATTCTATATTTGCATTTTATATTAAATTAATAAAAGGTATGAGTTATAATTTACTTAAAGGCAAACGTGGCTTGATTTTCGGAGCGCTTAACGAGAAATCCATAGGATGGAAAATTGCAGAAAAGGCTTGTGAAGAAGGAGCATCTATTGTCTTGACAAACACCCCCGTATCGATACGTCTGGGGCAAATTGACGAACTTGCTGAAAAATGTAACACAATAGTTGTCCCGGCAGATGCTACCAAAGTGAGCGAGCTGGATAATTTAATCGAAAAAGCGACAAAACATCTTGACGGAAATCTGGATTTTGTCCTGCATTCCATTGGAATGTCTCCAAATGTCAGGAAAGGCCGTACTTATGACGATCTGGACTATAATTTGCTGTCGCAGACGCTGGATATTTCGGCAATTTCTCTGCACAAAATACTGCAAATATGCCGGAAACGGGATGCTATCAACGAGTGGGGCTCTGTCGTTGCGTTAAGTTATGTTGCCGCACAGCGTACACTGTACGGTTATAACGACATGGCAGATGCAAAAGCGCTGCTGGAATCAATTGTTCGCAGTTTCGGATATATTTACGGACGCGAAAAAAACATAAGGATCAACACCGTATCACAGTCTCCCACACTGACGACCGCCGGAAGCGGAATCATGGGATTTGATAACCTGATGGATTTCGCCGACCGCATGTCTCCACTTGGAAACGCTACGGCAGAAGAATGTGCGGATTATGTGATCACCCTGTTTTCGGATCTCACACGCAAAGTCACAATGCAGAATCTTTATCACGACGGCGGATATGCAAGCATGGGCATGAGTTTCCGCGCAATGAAGATCTACAACGAAGGACTTGAATACCGGGATGTTCAGAGTGACAAGTCACATAAGTAAAGAGATGTAGTTACTCGATTTTAAGCTTTACCGTAAAATTCAGTACGGGCATTTCGGGATCATTCGAAGTCAGGTATATATTTGCCGAATGATCTCCCTTCGGCAGATTTTTTGCAGAATATTTTACCGTTCCCGTTTTGCCCGGCTTAATTTTGAGTTCTTTTTTCGTTCCCAAAACAAACGACGCGTTATCTGTCGCAAAATTTTTGATAACGAGGTCGGATGCGCCTGTATTTCTTATTTCCAGCGATTCGGATATTTTATTCTCTTTTTCCGGTCTGACGCCTAAATCAACAACAAGGCTGTCTACTTTGCATACCGGAGGATTCTCGGAGGCTTTAATATCTTCGGCTACTACGCATGATACATTGATCTGCTCCTTCGCATCATCCGATTTAACGGTAAACCGGTCTGTTATGTATCCGAATTTCTTAACTTTCGTGCCGTCGACGCTAACATTAATCTGAGCGCGGGTCTTCGGGGCTACGACAGGAACGGAATTGACCGTCAAGTATTCCGGGACATTCTCGAACGAAAGATTTATATCTCCGCCTGTCAGGTTTGCTACTTCAACAGTCTGAACATGGCTTGTTTGCGAAGACAAAATCTGCGGAAAGACCAAATCTCTCCTGTCTTTAATTTTAAGTTTACCTATGGAATCGGGAAAAGCGGCATTAATATCCTTCGTAACAACGCCCTTGATGCTTATGATAACAGTACTCGGAGAGCCGTTAGCGTGTACGGTAAGCCTTTTATTAAAAGAACTTAGCGAATTTGTACTTGTGTAGGTAGCTTTTACTTCTCCTGTCTCTCCGGGTTGTACCGGCGCTTTAGTCCAGTCGGGAGAAGTACATCCGCAAGACGAACTGACACTTTTGATGCTTAAAGGCTTGTCGCCAACATTTTTGAATTTGAACGAATAGGTAACCGGCCCTAAAATACTCGGGACTAAACCGAAATCGTGAACAGTTTTTTCAAATTCTATTTTCTGTGCGCCGGCATTAACGCCGGAAATGAACAGTAAAAGGATAAACCACAATACATTAAATATTTTATTCATTGTTTTTTTATTAAATATTACCGGCTCAAAAATAATAAAATTTCCTGTCACCGGTAAAAAAAAGGTTTTTTTACGGAAATAATCGAAACGGGGTAGGGTAGGGGGGCGGTACAGCTCGGAGCGGTGGCAAATCGCTGGGCAATCCTTGTTTTCCGGTGCAGATACACATTTTGTATGACGACGGAAGCGACCCTGCCGACCTACGGATTCCGTAAAGTGAAGATTACCGAAACCGGCAAAGTCATTCGACAAAACGGCGAGTTTATTGGCGGCGTCTCCGGTCGGGTACATACCCCTTTTTTTTGACATAATTAACAGAATTTTCCCTGGAACCCTAACAGAGTTTCCAACCCTGTTAGGGTTTTCAACAAAAGAAATTTGTCAAAAAACAAACTCGGAAAAACTTTTCTTAACGGAAAAAAACTTTTTTTGTTCACCGTATTAAAAAAATACATTATCTTTGCCCCCGTTAAAATGATAATAATTAAAATGAATAAAATTATAATATGAATCTGTTTTTCTCACATAATAGTCTGATATGCCAGGCAGTTAGCTGCTGTGGCACGATTATTGTAGAGAGAGAGAGAGAGAGAGAGAGAGAGAGAGAGAGAGAGAGAGAGAGAGAGAGAGAGAGAGAGAGAGAGAGAGAGAGAGAGAGAATATTGTATTATTATTATATACACAAAGAAAGGTCTGTCTATTTTACACAGCCTATATATTTTATACAGCCTATATATTTTACAGAACTTATATATTTTATACAGCCTGTATATTTTACAGAACACCAGTCGGGACAGACCGACAGAGAGAAAAGGGAACTCTTCACTATTACACAGATACAGCGCCGGCGAGACAGTCTTACAGACCTGTCGGAAGAGAAGATAATATACCTTTATTATACAGTAAAACTTGCAGGAGTAATACAAACGACATATACTCTGTTTCCACGGGAAACAGAGCGTTGCTGTTTTATATAACATACACACACAATGAAAAACACAATAATATAATAATAATAATTTTAATAATAACCCTTCATAATTTGATTTTTTTATGAATACAAAAAGAAAATTTTTAAAGAAAAACTGGCGAGGCTTCATTCGGGGAATGACGCTGACGCTGGCAGTGACAGCTGCCCTGTGTTTCGTTGGATGCAACGGAAACGATGAAAATCAGGTTGCTGTTCCTCCGTTCGATCCTTCTCAACCGGTGGTGATTTCCGATTTCACCCCCAAGGAAGGCAGCGTGGGACAGCGTCTACTGATTTATGGACAAAATTTCGGCAATGATACGGCGATAGTTCGCGTGTTCATTGGCGGAAAGGAAGCCAAAATTATTGGCATAGGTGGCGATATCATTTATTGTGTCGTACCCGAGAAAGCTTTTGCCGGAAATATTGAGGTACGTATTGGCGGGGGAGAAAATCCTGTAGTCGCCGCCGCTTCCACTGTGTTCGCATACCAGAGGAAAATGGTGGTCAGCAACCTGTTTGGCTTCAAAAACGAACGGGACGACCAGGCAGGCGGCGTTTTTGGCGACTTTTCCGTAGCCACTCCGTTTAAAGGCAACGACACCTGGATGATATTTGATCCCCTGGTCCCGCACCACCTCTACATATTTTTCGACGGAGCGGCGATTGGACAGATAGACCTTCAGGAGCGCATGTTTAACCTGATAGTGAGGAAAGCGGTTTTTGATCGCGTACGCGCCGCTTCCTTCACGCTTGACGGCCAGCACATAGTTGCTGGCGACGACCGGGGCGGTACGAGCGATCCAAGTACTATCATTATGTCGCGGGCGAATGGCTTTAAGGATCCTCAAGTGTTGACACGGTACAAGCAGTGCAATGGCGCGGCTATTCATCCGGTGAACGGCGAAATGTACTTCAACAGTTACGAAAGAGGACAGGTTTTTCGTTTCGATATAGCGAATGCCCAGTATTTCGGAGGTACCTTAGGCCCCACAAATTATGAGGAACTCTTCAAGATACAGGACGTCAACTGGGAGTTTAATATCCGGATACATCCTTCGGGCAATTACGCTTATATTGTCGTGCTCAACCAGCATTACATCCTGCGTACCGACTACAACTGGAACACGAAGAAATTTTCCAGTCCTTATTTGGTATGCGGTGAAGCCAAAGCCTCGGGTTACAATGACGGGGTAGGTTCTGCAGCCCGTCTGAACAGGCCCTATCAGGGCGTATTCGTGAAAAACCCCGAATATGCGGGAAAGGATGACGAGTACGATTTCTATTTTACCGACTGCAACAATCACTGCATACGCAGTCTTACGCCGGACGGTCTGGTAAGCACTTTTGCCGGACGCGGCAGTACGGGGCTAAATGCCAATTTTTTCGGATATGTGGACGGCGACCTGCGTCTTGAAGCACGTTTCTACAATCCTACGGGGCTGGCATACGATGAAGCGAATAACACGTTTTATGTGGGCGACGATGAGAATCGCCGTATCCGTAAAATCGCTATGGAAGAAATGGACGAAGAACCGGAAACGGAGGAAGGAACGGATGATTAATTTTTTGACAGAGGTTTTTTGGAGGCTGTTCGAGTTTTTCGATTTGTTCGGGGGAACTCTCTGTCTTTTTTAAGGAACTATTAAATCTTGAATATATAATGAACAGATTTTTGTATTATTGCGCCGCTGTCTGGATGCTGCTTCCGGGCATGTTTACCGGCGTTTACGCACAGCAGCGGCAAACCGTCGAAATCACCGGCGTGATTGTCGATGAAAATAACGAGCCTTTGCAGGGTACCAACATTTCGGTGAAGGATGTTCCCGGTCTGGGTACTGTTGCCAATTCGGAAGGAAAGTACTCCATCAAAGTGGAACAGTATCAGACGCTGATTTTTTCCTTTGTGGGTTTTGAGACGCATGAGGTTCTGATCGCAGACCAGCGCGAAGTCAATGTGACGATGAAGGAATCCAAGAGCAATGTCATCGACGAGGTGGTGATCACCGCTACGGGAGCGCAGCGTAAGCTGACCGTTACCGGAGCTATCACTACAGTGGAAATGAAAGATTTGAAGTCGAATCCCTCGTCGAGTATCACCAACGCCCTTGCGGGAAATGTGGCGGGAGTGCTGGCGAGGACAACATCGGGACAGCCCGGTAAAAACATTTCCGAGTTCTGGATTCGGGGTATCTCGACCTTTGGTGCAGGCAGCAGCGCTTACGTTCTGGTGGACGGATTCGAGCGCGACATGAGCGAACTGAACATCGAGGATATCGAATCCATCTCCGTGCTGAAGGACGCCTCGGCAACTGCCATTTACGGATCAAAGGGCGCCAACGGCGTTGTGCTGATCACAACCAAACGTGGAAGAGACAGCAAAATCAACATTACCGTCAAGGCGGAAACCACTTACAACACACGCACCATCACGCCTGAATTTGTGGACGGCCTCACATACGCCAATCTGCTGAACGAGGCGCGTATCACCCGGAATCAGGAGCCGATGTACCAGCCCGAAGAACTGGAAATCCTGCGCAGGGGACTTGATCCCGATCTTTATCCGAACGTTGACTGGATGGACCTGCTGCTGAAAGACGGCGCCATGAGCTACCGCGCAAACCTGAATCTAAGCGGGGGCGGAAGCATCACGCGGTATTTTGTTTCGGGAAGTTATGTGGAAGAACAGGGAATGTACAATACCGACGCCACACTGCGAAAGGATTACAACACCAACGCCAACTACAGACGCTGGAACTACAGGATGAACGCCGACATTAACATAACGAAAACGACGCTGCTGAAAATGGGCGTTTCCGGTTCGCTTTCCAAGCGCAACAGTCCCGGACTGGGCGACAGCGACGTCTGGGGCGAACTGTTCGGTTACAGCGCAATCCGGACGCCGATAATGTATTCGAACGGGTATTTTCCCGCCGTAGGCACAGGCAACCAGACCAATCCCTGGGTAGCGGCTACGCAGACCGGATACAACGAAAACTGGGTAAACAAAATCCAGACCGACATCTCGCTGGAACAGAATCTTGATTTTGTTACGAAAGGGCTGCGGTTTACGGGACGTTTCGGATACGACATGAACAACAACAACAATATCTACAGGCGCA
>JAISPE010000377.1 GCA_031275145.1 Prevotellaceae bacterium
CAATGAGCGGCAGCGGCGCTTCTGTTTTCGGATTATTCAAGGAAAAACCAAACCCCGCAGAATTTGAAAACATGTGGAAAAGACAATTGATAATTGACAATTGAATTTCTACTTACACAAAACACGTTCCCGCCTCCCCAAAATCCCGTAGGGATGACATGTCTATACCTGAAGGTTTTCAATGATTTAAACGAAGAACGGCATCTTACCGAGATGTCATTCCTATGGAATTTCTGACTGCTACCGTTTTGTTTTCTACCGACATGTCATCCCTCCGGGATTTTTTGTCACACCCAATGGATATTTACAGTGACAGTTTTCGTAAATAGCATATTAATAGCCTCATCGTCATTGCGAATATTCGTTTCGTACCGAAACTGAAAGCGTAATGACGCTTATCGAAAAATCAGCGATGAAGCAATCCACGACCCATCGTCATTGCGAGAAGCGCAGCGACGAAGCAATCCAGAAAATCGTGGATTTCCGGATTGCTTCGTCGCTACCGCTCCCCGCAATGACGATGAGACGGGTAAAGGCTTGTTATTATGACATTACAAAAAACGTCATTGTAAATACCCATTGTGTAGGTGGCAAACAGAATTGCCTTATGTCGAGTTAAAAAAAGCGTAAACAGTCAACTGGAGTGTTTGCGATATACTGCGCTCCGAAACTGATTAATTCTTCTGCCGGACGGAATCCCCACGACACTCCTGCGGGGAAAAATCCTGCAGCACAAGCCGTCTCCATATCTATACTCGTATCTCCCAGATAAAAAACTTCGTCCGGAGAAACGGAAAGACTTTCGGCAATAAACAGAGCCGACTGGGGATTCGGTTTTTTGGGGAATCTGTCCGTCGCGCCGAGCGCTATTTCGAAATGACTGTCATAAAACAGTGTGTCGCATATTTTTTGCGTGATACTGTCTGTTTTGTTTGACAGAATCGCCATTTTTACCCGTTTTGCGTACAAACCGTCCAGCAGTTCGGGAATACCGTTATACACAGCGGTTTTACTTATACAGTTATTTCCATAAACCTCAATCATTGTTCGAAAGATATTTTCAATATTTTCCGGAGTTGAACATTCGGGGGGAACGCATCTTTCCACGAGCCGTCTTATTCCGTTGCCTACAAAATATTTATACTGATTATAACTGTACTGTTGATATCCATACACCGACAGTACTTCGTTCATCGAATCGGCAATATCGGGAATAGAATTTATCAGAGTTCCATCCAGATCGAAAATAATTGCCTTATATTTCTTGTCCATACATCTATATATTCAGGCGGCGAAAGTACTAAAAAAATTTTTGGTCTGTATAATGATAATTATTTATACCTTTGCGCCCGGAAAAGTTGATAAAGTATCAACGGTTATTAATTATAATTATTTAAAAAATATACACATGAGTACAGTTTTATCTATTTTCAGTCCTTCCATATTAATAATAATTTTAGTGGTGGTTGTTCTTTTATTCGGAGGGAAAAAAATCCCCGAACTGTTTAAAGGCATAGGTCAGGGAATTAAGGGTTTCAAGGATGAAATGAAGGACGACAGGAACGACAAAATAGAAAAATAACATTCCTTATTTATAAAAATGGAAGAGAAAAAACAGACCGGAGACCCTAAGGAAATGTCGTTTTGGGATCATCTGGATGACCTCAGATCAACATTATTCCGTATAGCAATCGGGATTTTTGTGTGCATGGTGCTGGTTTTTGCCAATAAAACATTTGTGTTCGACACAGTTATCTTTGGACCCTCCGATTCTAACTTCATCCTGTACAGGGCAATGTGCTGGCTTGGTGATAAGCTGTCCCTGTCCGGATTATGCATCGAACCTTTTCAGGCCAGATTCCAGAATATAGACGTTACCGGACAGTTTTTCACTCATATTTCCACATCTTTCTGGCTTGGTTTTGTCCTGTCTTTTCCATGGATAATCTACCAGTTGTGGCTGTTTGTCCGTCCGGCTTTGTACGATAACGAACGCTCCGTTGCCACAAAAGCATTCTGGTTTTCTTCTACACTCTTTTATTTAGGGGTATTTGTAGGATATGTACTTGTATTCCCCATGGCATTCAAATTTATGGTAATATATGTTACTTCACCGAGAGTGGAAAACATAATAACGCTTGCTTCATATATCGAAGTGCTTGTCATACTGGTACTGGGCATGGGCGTAGTTTTCCAGATGCCGGTACTGATACTTTTACTTTCGCGTGCAGGTATTGTAAACAAGGCGTTTTTAAGAAAATACAGACGGTATGCCATAGTTATCATATTGATCCTTGTTGCAATTGTAACGCCTACGCCTGATCCTTTCACAATGCTAATCGCCAGTGTCCCCTTGCTTTTACTCTATGAATTTAGCATTTACATTTGTAAAAAATAATTTATTTACGTTATGTACAGAACACATAATTGCGGAGAATTGCGCATTTCCGATACCGGAATCAAAGTAAAACTTGCCGGCTGGGTGCAGCGCGTACGCAAACTCGGAGGAATGACATTTATCGACCTCAGAGACAGATACGGTATCACTCAACTGGTTCTCGATGAAAAAGCGCCCGGACATACGGTTTCGACCGTCGCGACCTTAGGCCGGGAATTTGTGATTCAGGTAGCCGGAACGGTTATCGAACGCGCTTCAAAAAACCCGAAATTACCTACCGGCGACGTGGAAATCCTTCTCGAAGAGATAAAAATATTAAACGCATCGGAGTTGCCGCCTTTCACAATCGAAGACGATACCGACGGCGGCGATGAACTGAGAATGAAATTCAGATATCTGGACCTGCGACGCACTCCTCTGCGCAAAGCTCTCGAACTGCGGCACAGAATGGCTCACGAAGTCCGTAATTACATGGATTCGCAGCAGTTCCTCGAAATAGAAACTCCGTATCTCATCAAATCTACTCCCGAAGGCGCACGCGATTTCGTTGTGCCTTCCAGAGTTCACAATGGCGAGTTTTACGCTCTGCCCCAGTCGCCACAGACGTTTAAGCAGATTTTGATGATTGCCGGATACGACCGTTATTTCCAGATTGTAAGATGTTTTCGAGACGAAGACTTGAGAGCCGACCGTCAGCCGGAGTTTACGCAGATTGACTGCGAAATGTCTTTTGTCGAACGTGAAGATGTGTTGAAAACATTTGAAGGTCTGGCAAAACATCTTTTCAAAAATATACTCGGCATTGAATTTGACTGCGATTTTCCGCGCATGAGTTACAGCGATGCCATGAAGTATTACGGTTGCGACAAGCCGGACATTCGTTTCGGCATGAAAATAACCGATGCAGGCTCGTTGAAAGGCAAAGGATTTCAGGTGTTTGACAGCGCCGAATACATTGGCGCAATCTGCGTTGAAGGATGCGCCGAATACAGTCGCAAACAAATCGACGAACTTACGGAATGGGTCAAACGTCCGCAAACGGGAGCGAAAGGTATGGTATATATCCGTTTATCCGAAAGCGGAATCAAGTCGAGTATCGACAAATTCTATTCTGCCGAAGAATTGCAGGCTTTTGCCGACAGTGCAGGTGCGAAAAAGGGCGACTTGATACTGATACTTTCGGGAGCGGAGAAAATCACGTTATCAGGGCTTTCGGCCTTGAGGCTCGAAATGGGAAACCGTCTCGGACTTAGAAACGACAAAGTCTTTAAACCTCTATGGGTTATCGATTTCCCTCTGTTTGAATACGACGTGGAAACCAAACGCTATTACGCAATGCATCATCCGTTTACATCGCCGCTACCGGAAGACATGTCGCTTCTGGAAAGCAGTCCGGGCGAAGTGAGAGCCAATGCTTACGACTTTGTAATCAATGGCGTGGAGATAGGAGGCGGCTCTATCCGTATCCACAATTCGCAGACCCAGCGTACGATGTTCAAAACATTAGGATTTACTCCCGAAGAAGCGGAAAAGCAATTCGGCTTTATAATCAACGCTTTCAGGTACGGCGCGCCGCCTCATGGCGGAATCGCTTTCGGATTCGACAGATGGTGCGCTATTTTCGGCGGCTCGGATTCGATACGCGACTATATCGCTTTCCCAAAAAACAATGCAGGCAAGGATGTGATGATTGATTCTCCTTCGACTATAAGCAGTGAACAGTTGGACGAACTGGGATTAAAGATAGCAGAGAAAAAAGTTTAAGACAGTTCAACCGGCCTGTATACATGTATTTCAAGATTTTTCTCGACAAACGTATTTTTACCGTCTCGGACGACATGGAAAAGTGTTTTAAGTCGGTCAACGGGATGGGTACAAGAATAGACAAACCGGAAGAGGTGAACAGTCTGTTCGATTTTTTCGAGCAGTCGCCCATCCCGGAATTTTATGTATACACCGAAACTCCCGAATATGTATTTGACTGTTTAAAAGACAGTAACCGCTATATTCGCGCTGCCGGAGGAGTGGTATCCAACGAAAATAATGATATCCTCATGATACGCCGCTTAGGCTACTGGGATTTGCCGAAAGGTAAAATGGAAGATAATGAGACGGAAATGTCCGCAGCATGCAGGGAAATCGAAGAAGAATGTGGAATTTCCGGCATCGAAATCACGAAAAAACTGATGGAGACCTATCACGTTTACAGGGATAAAGACAATAAACGCGTAATCAAACAGACGACATGGTTCAGCGCCATCTATCGCGGAAATCAACCTCTTAAACCGCAGCGGGAAGAGGATATAACCGAAGTCGTGTGGACGCCGTTAAAGGATATCTCTCAATATGTTCCGGAAATGTACGCTTCACTGAAAGATGTGATGTGCGAAGGTGCGAAAATGCAGTCGTTCGTAACGGGACTTGAAGACATACAGGATACGGCAAAACAGATTTGCAGATGTTTGAACGGTCATAAAATCATTGCTCTATACGGAAATATGGGCGCAGGCAAAACGACACTGATAAAGGCAATATGTCACGAAGCGGGAGTCGGCGAAAGCGTTACAAGTCCTACATTCTCTCTGGTTAACGAATATAAAACTTTCGACAACAAAACCGTTTATCATTTTGATTTCTACAGAATAAACAGCATCGCCGAAGTTTACGACCTTGGATACGAAGAATATTTTTACAGCGGAGAACTGTGTTTCATCGAATGGCCCGAAATGATCGAGGAACTGTTACCCGAAAATACTCTGCGGATATACATAAAAGTCCTGGACAACAACAAAAGAGAAATAACAGTGTGACGCCATGCCAAAGCCTGGCCGTCATTGAGAATATCCGTTTCGTACAACCGGTTATTTACAATGACGCCTTTTTCGTAATACCTTTCCAGTAAGTTTTTTCCCGACCTGTCGTCATTGCGAATATTCGTTTCGTACCGAAACTGAAAGCGTAATGACGCCTGTCGAAAAATCAGCGATGAAGCAATCCACGACCCGTCGTCATTGCGAGGAGCGCAGCGACGAAG
>JAISPE010000154.1 GCA_031275145.1 Prevotellaceae bacterium
TACTTTATTATTTTCCTTTACTAAAAGGTTTGCAATCTGTATTTTTTTGCATACATTTCCCTCCGTGCATACAACATCGACTTTAACAAAATAAGATTTTTCCGCATTTTCCAAATAAAACAGTTATATTTATGTCGTAAAAAAAATTATATTTTAACACGTAAAATAATGAAAAGGATTATATTAGCTTCACTAATTGCATTGTTTGCCACTGTCGGTACAGTGGCGCAGGACAAGGTTTTTACTATGGAAGATGCTGTTTTCGGCTATCATCTTCGTCCGCAATCAAAATATCTTGTCTGGCAGGGCAGCAGTAACAGTTACACCTATACCGAAGAGAAAAATCTGGTGTCGGAAGACATAAAAGGTGTAAAAAAGATTTTGATGACTGTCGATGAACTTAACCCTATCTTAAACTCCGGCTTCAACACGTTCCCTTCATATTCGTGGATGGACGAAAACACACTGAAAATAAATTATCAGGGCAGGGAATACCGCGTGGATGCGATTAATAAAACCCTTAAAAACACTGTAGCATTTCCCGAAGCCATCGAAAACCTGACATACTCCGAAGCAGGAAAACTTTATGCTTATACGGTGGATAACAATCTGTTTTATATGAACGAACAGGGAGATCAGTTCACCGTAACGGACGATAAAGACAAAAATATTATCAACGGACAAACCGTCAGCCGTAACGAATTTGGCATTAATGGAGGAATATTCTGGTCGCCGGACGGGAAAAAACTTGCTTTCTATCGAAAGGACGAATCTCGGGTCGCGA
Source organism: Prevotellaceae bacterium (assembly GCA_031275145.1). Taxonomy (GTDB): domain Bacteria; phylum Bacteroidota; class Bacteroidia; order Bacteroidales; family UBA932; genus JAIRLF01. The sequence goes on from JAISPE010000154.1 coordinate 785, forward strand.
CATTCCCTCTGCTGGATATAACAACGCGTACCGGCTCTGTGAGAGAAATAAAATATCCTATGGCGGGAATGGCATCGGAGCAAATCACTCTGGGCGTATACGATATAGCGACGAAACAGACATGTTTCCTCAATGTCGCAGATTTCGACCGGGACAGGTATCTGACAAATATTACATGGTCGCCTCTGTCTGATATAATTTATGTACAGGTACTTAATCGCGGACAGGACCATTTGCGGCTTAATAAATACGAGGCTTCGACAGGAAAATTCATCGCCACTTTATTCGAGGAAAAATCCGATACTTACATCGAGCCGCAACATCCGCTGCGTTTTCTGGACGCAAAAGGCGAACAGTTTATTTATACAACCAACAACAGAGACGGTTATTTCAGTTTGTATCTGCACAATGCTGCCGACGGTAAACTGATAAAACGCCTCACTCCTGTAAATGCCGACGTGCAGTTTGTTGCAGCGGACAGGGCCGGCAAAAATCTTTATTATCTCTCTGCCGAAGTAAGTCCGGTAGAAGAGCATCTTTTTCAAGTGAATATTAAAACCGGCAAATCTGTGCGCCTTACTTCGGGCGAAGGATGGCACCGTATTTCAATGAGCAGGGACTGTTCCTGTTTTATCGACAGTTACAGCAGTCTGAATGTGCCGGGGATTATAGAAATCTCGGATGCAGGCAGAAAAAATATACGCCGGATTCTGGAAGCAAAAAATCCGTTCAGCGGATATGCTGTCGGGGAGATAACACTGGGAACGGTAAAATCCGACGACGGCTACGACCTTTACTATCGCCTGATTAAACCCGCCGGATTCGATTCTGCCCGCAAATATCCCGTCATCACTTATGTGTACGGAGGCCCTCATTCTCAATTAGTGAGAAATAACTGGACAGCATCTTCGGGATTATGGGAAATATATATGGCCCAGCGGGGATATGTTGTTTTCGTTATGGACAATCACGGGACAGGCAACCGGGGAAGAGATTTCGAAAATGCTATCCACCGTCAATGCGGTCAGCGTGAGATGGCCGACCAGATTAAAGGAATTGAATTTCTGAAATCGAAACCGTGGGTCGATGCAGACAGAATCGGAGTACATGGCTGGAGTTATGGCGGTTTTATGACAATCTCACTGATTACTAACTATCCGGATATATATAAAGTCGCTGTTGCCGGAGGCCCTGTGATCGACTGGAAATGGTACGAGGTGATGTATGGCGAACGTTATATGGATACTCCCGAAGAAAATCCGGACGGATACAGTAAAACAAGCCTGATTAACAAAGCAAAAGATTTGAAAGGAAAACTCCTGATCTGTCACGGACTGGTTGATCCGGTGGTAGTTATAGAACACAGTCTGAGTTTTGTCAGAGAATGTATAAAAAATAATGTGCAGGTAGATTACTTCCCGTATCCTCTTGCCGAACACAATGTCGGCGGAAAAGACCGTATCCATCTGAAACAGAAAATTACAAACTATTTCGACGATTATCTGAAAAATGTTCCCGACAAAACACACTAAGATTTTTTTTGACAGTCAAAAAGGAATTTTGTCGTTCATCTCCAAAATTAATATATTATGAAAAATTCTGTTAACCGGCTATTATGCCAAACTAAAGTTTCCGTCTTTTTTAAACATTTGATTATTTTGACAGTGCTGCCTGTATGCAGCATTTGTACGAAAGCGCAGACGGTGTCTGTCGCCGATTTCGGCTTGAAGCCCGATACGCGCGAAAACGCTGTTCCGTATGTCCGGAGAGCGCTTGAACACTGCAGGGAAAACGGCATTTCGACGCTGAGGTTTCCCGAAGGACGCTACGATTTCTGGCCTCATCACTGTATCGAAAGAGATTATTTCGAGTCGAACACAACAGACAACAATCCGAAACGGCTTGCAATACTGATTGAAAAGTTCGACGGATTGACGATAGACGGCGGCGGCTCGGACTTTGTGTTCCACGACCGGATGCAGCCATTTACGGTCGACAGCAGCGCCAATATCACAGTTAAAAACCTCTCTGTCGACTGGGACATCCCGCTCACGGCGCAGGCTGTGGTACTTCGGGCTACCGACAGCTGTGTCGATTTGCAGATCAACGCTTACGAATCGCCGTACATCATCGAAAACGGGCGGTTAGTCTTCGTGGGCGAAGGATGGAAAAGCGCATGGAACGGTACGATGGAGTTTGACCGCAACAAACGTATCGTCGTTCCCCGTACCGGCGACCGGGGTTGCATGAATGCCGCGGGAGAGATGCGCGCCGAAGAGCTGTCGAAAGGTGTGGTGCGGATACATGCCGGCTACAAACGGACGCCGGCAGCCGGCAACCTGCTGGTACTGCGACACAGCGAACGCGACCATGCCGGAATATTCATCACCGGAAGCAAAAATGTCGCCCTCGAAAACCTGAACGTCTATCACTGCGCGGGGCTCGGCATACTTGCCCAGTATTCCGAAAACCTCGCTTTCACGAACGTAAACAACATCCCCAACGAAAAAAAGGGACGCATACTTGCCGGTCACGACGACGGTTTTCAGATTTCAAACTGCCGGGGCGACGTGAGTATGAAAAACTGTATCTTCCACGCCCTTATGGACGACCCCGTCAATGTGCACGGCACATCGGTACGCATCGTCGAACGTTTGAATGACCGCACTCTGCGATGCAAATTCATGCACGGTCAAAGCAGCGGAATGATCTGGGCGCGCACCGGCGAATCGGTCGGGTTTATCGACAACAAAAACATGCAGACCGTAGCCTTCGGAACGGTCAGTTCATACCGGCAAACAGCGAAAGATGTTTTTGAAATATCCTTTACTCAGCCCGTTCCCGGACAAATAACGGAAGGATATGCGCTGGAAAACCTCACATGGACATGCAACTTTTCCGTCACCGGCTCGCAATTCCGGAGTTGCCGCGCAAGAGGACTGCTGGTTTCGACTCCGGGAAAGGTGACGGTTACCGGCAATGTGTTCGAGTCGAGCGGCTCGGCGATACTCATTGCCGGCGACGCCAACGGATGGTTTGAGTCGGGCGCAGTTAAAGATGTAACAATCACACGCAACACTTTCAAATCGCCGTGTATGACATCCATGTATCAGTTTTGCGAAGGTGTAATCAGCATTTTCCCGATAATCCCGCAAAAAGACCGGGCAACGCCTTTTCACAGGAACATACGCATAGTCGATAACAGTTTCGAACTGTTCGATTATCCGATTCTCTACGCCCTCTCGGTAGACGGCATCGAATTTTCAAACAACAGACTTGTCCGCAGTCACGATTTCGAGCCGTTCCACCACCGCAAACACGGTCTGACTTTCGAGTATTGCAAACGCATCACTGTGAAAGGAAATACCGTCGAAGGCGAGGTCCCGGGCAACACTGTTCAATTGGTGCAGACGCCGCAAAAGGAATATAAAACGGATAAAAAACAGTCTTTTTTTCAATTAAAAATTACGGATTGAAAATTCCCCTGCTACTGAGGTTGTTTTGTTGTTTAAAATTAGGTGTAAATGGGTGTAAATGAGGTTTTTTTGTCTACATTTGAACACTGCCATGCAGGAGAAACTGTTATACTTCATTAACTTTTCGTCACTAAACGCATGTACGTTCCAGTACTGGAACGCACATGCGTTCCGGCGCTGACTGCATACACGAAAGGGATGCATCCCTAACGGGATGCAGGACATGAGGTATTGACTGTTCTACCGAGCGATGCATCCCTAGCGGGATGCCATAATTGATACCTTTATTTATTGAAGACTCCATTATTTATTCCCGCAAGCGCCTGCAAATTATAAAATACTGTCAAGATTAGAAAAAAAACAGTAACTGGCGTGAAGTCCGGATAATAAGAATGAACAGATAAATAATGTTATAACATATTTGAAGCCCGTACTGTGTAAAAACAATGAATGGCTCTTCATTTATAATGCACAAAAGATATCACATCCCGGACGCAGCAAAGCCGGAGAACGTGGCGCGCCAGGCTGCAGCTACACGCAAATGACCCGCCGACACCTGAGGCGATACATGTCAGAACAGCTGTACCGGTACTGTCGGCGCAAGAGCCGGCGGCGCAGTAGCCTGTATTGACAGCAGGCATACGAAATATTAATCAGTAAATACGGATTAATAGACGTACTGAAATACAGGCCGCCGACTCAATTCTGAATGCTTCCGGCGAATTAGTGCACAAAAGCCGTATGCGGGAAAACTGCACGTACGGTTTGACGGGGGGGTAGAGGAGACCTCGTGTAAAGTCTCCCCGCTCTACGCTACTTGGTAAAAAAATGATAATGGCAGCGACCTTTCGCTCGGCGTAGCGTCTTCGCTACGTCGAAGCTAAAAGTAAGTCTCCTGACTTGCAGCAAAGCAGGAGACTTGCTTTTAACCCGACGCAGTCTGGAGACTACGCCGAACGAGGCGTTCATCACGCCTTTCAGTTGTGTTACGAAACGGATATTTGCAATGACGAAGAGTAGAAAATCTTTTTCCGCTACGCGGAATATAATTTTTAATTGATTAAAAAATTAATATGTATTTTTGTATCCGAATTTATATTTATCGTTTATTTAAACAGGACGGAATTAACATAAAATTCTGTTGATTTTGTCAAACAACATTTCGGGACAGGTAATTTGTAATGAAAAATTTTGTAATTGGATATTTATGGAACAAAAAGTTAAAGCAGGACTGTTCGGTGTCGGGTTAGAC
>JAISPE010000188.1 GCA_031275145.1 Prevotellaceae bacterium
TATTCATTATTTTCCGCACTTGGCGAAAACTCGTAGAAATCATCGAAACGACTGCTTGAACTGCGTCCCGTCATCACATATCCTCTGTTATGCAGAGAGAAAGAAACGGCGTATGATCTTGTGGAATTAGAGAACGATGTTCTTTCCGTCCAGAGATTGGTTGCGGGATCATATTCGTAAGTTGCAGGTTGAAACGTCGACTGTTGTCCCAAAGTAATATAACCCTTACCGTTTATTACAAATGTGCTGGCGAAAGCTCTTGGTATAGAATTATATTTGTCATCGTTTTCAGTCAGATCGGTATTTCTCAAATCAAGGATTTTGTCCCATCTGTCTTTACCTGGATCGTATCTCTGCATATCGACAGGGTATCCGTCATTTGAAGTGCCTCCCAAAAGATATATATAGTTTCCGATAACAAAAACACTTGCTCCCTGGCGTTTTGCACCTTCATAGCTGGCTATTTCCGTCCATGTTCCCGATCCGGGGGTGTTGCCGGGAGTGAACGACCAAAAATCTTTCTGATTACTTCCGCCATCAGTGCCTGTTCCTACATATCCTTTACCTCCGACAGATGCTCCAACAGCGTAATAACGTGCTTTTCCGGGAAATTTTGCTTCAACTTCTGTCCACTGATTTGTCCGGGGGTCGTATTCCCAAAAATCATCATATATAATACTGTTTTGATCGCATCCTAGACCAACGTAAGCTTTTTCTCCGATAGAAAACGAAACAGCTGCATATCTGGTTTGTCCGGGAAAATCCGCTCTGCGCTTCCATGTTTTATCACCGGGACTGTATCGCCACAAATCGTTCAATGCTTTAGATTTAGCATTGTATCCCAGACAAATATAGGCGGTGTCGCCAATAACAAATCCGGTAGCATCTCCTCTGGCATCCCCGTCGAAAGAGCCTAAATAAGTCCAGTTTCCGATTAATTCTTCTTCTTCATCACTGCAACCGGTGAAAACTGCAAAAGCCATTAATAAGAGGCTAAAAATTCTGATCTTTATTATATTCATATTTTTCTTAAAAATTTTAATTCCAAAACAGGGTGCAAATGTATTACTTTTTTAACAATCTGCAATAATTTATTTGTTTTTATTTTACAAAGGATATGACGAAGTACAGTTGCAAAAGATTAATTTGTATTAATAATTATTTTTTAATCATATTGTTTCTAACATCTTATCATTTCAAAATCTTTCCAGAATCCGGGATAGGATTTATTGACGCAGCCGGCATTTTCGATGATAATTGTCGATGCAAAATCAAGCAATCCTGCCGCTCCAACCGCTGCGGACATCGCTATACGGTGATCATTATGGGAATTTAATCTCACATTTTTGATGCTGTTTTTTGCCGTATTCCCTTCTACAATCATAGAATCTCCGTTTAATTCGATTTTCACATTGATTTTTCCAAATTCCGATATAAGAGTTTCGGCTCTGTTGCTTTCTTTTGACGACAAGCGGCTGACGCCTTTTATCTGTGAAACGCCATCGCAGTTAGCGGCCAGAGCCACTAATGCGGGAAACAGATCCGGAGAATCCATGGCATCGAAACAGAAAGCGTTTAAGCTGTTTTTCGCGACTTTCACCGAAGATGTTTTTATTTCGACATTAGCGCCTGCCGATTCCAGAACTTCCACAATCTTTTTATCCGCCTGATTTGACCGGTAATCCAGATTTGTTACCTCAACCGTTCCGGCAACAGCTCCGGCAACAAGCATGCACGAAGCCCCGCTCCAGTCGCCTTCAATATTATAGCTGTCACACGAATAGCGTTGATTGCCCTTGATACGGAACACTTCGTAATTATCGTTATCTATCCCGACGCCAAATTTTGACGCCACATTTACGGTGAGGTCAATATAGGGTTTACTTTTAAGATTCAAGACTTTGATAAGAGAATCACCGGACAGCAGGGGTAAAGTCATCAGCAGTCCCGAAAGAAACTGCGAGCCGCCGCTTCCGTCTACAATTATCTCTTTTGCCGACAATTGTCCTTGCAGACTGACAGGCAGATTTCCCTTATTGTCCGAGTATTTGATACCCGTCTGCTCGAAAGGATATTTCATCAGTCCGGAAAAAGGCCGTTTGAGTAAACTTCCTCTGCCGTTTAAAGTTACATTCCCGGAATACAGCAGAGACAGGGGAGCGAACAGGCGTGACGAAAGTCCCGATTCGCCACAGTTCAACTCAAGTTTTTCGATTTTATGCGCCGGAGGATTGCCTTTGACAAGCAGATTTTCCCCCTGTTTCACTTTCGCTCCCAGACTTTTGATAATTCCAAGAGCTGCCAGCGAGTCGTCGGATTCCGTATAGCCGGTTATGAGCATTTCGCCTCCGTTCAGCAAAGAAGCGGCAATCACTCTCTGCGCTACACTCTTGGAAGACGGCGCAGATATTTTACCGTTTATTCCCGAAGGTTGAATTGTGACGTTCATTCCCGTATGGAGCTATAATTTTCGATTACAACAATTTCGGAACGGGTACCGATTCGCATGTGCGCGCCCCAAAGCCCCAGTCCCGAAGTAATATAGTATTGTGTATCGCCTTTTTTCAGATACCCGTACGATTTCTCGTATAACCTGCGTGCAATGAGACTTACCGGCCAGACTTGCCCGTCATGCGTATGTCCCGAAAACTGGAAGTCTACGCCGGCGTTCATGGCTTCTTCGAGATGTTGCGGCTGATGGTCGAGCAGTATAATCAGCCTGTTACGGTCGATTCCCTGCATGATTTCCTTCAAGGGTTTTCTGTTTCTGTTGGAGTAATCATCTCTTCCGACAATATAAATATCTTCGGTTGCCTGAACAACGCTGTCTCTAAGCAGGATAAAAGTATCGGAAAGATAGCGGAAAATTTTTTCCCTGTCTCCGTAATATTCGTGATTTCCCGGAACAGCGTAAACCCCTATGCCGGCTTTGATTTCTTTAAGTTTCGACAGCATGTTTTTCGATTCTACGGGACGGAGACTGCGATCGAATATATCTCCGCACAGAAGCACAATATCAGGGTTTTGACTGTTGATAAGTTCCACAAAATCATTTAACTTACTGCTTCCAATCATGTATCCCAGATGTAAATCGGCAGCTACAACGATTTTCGGGACACTGCCTATCCGTTTATCTGTCTTGAAATCAGGTTTTATGACCGAAGGATTATTGAATTTTATTACACCCGCAATAAAAATAATGGCAACCGTTCCCGCAACGAGAAAAAACACGCACAGGCCTGTCTTCTGAGGATTTGCAGTCATAAATTCGGGGAAAAACGGGAAAAACCGGTTAATCAGACGAACGATGTCTATAATCAGGACAATCGGGACAAAATATAAAAGCGAATAAAGCCATGTTCCTCCCGTATGCTGCATGACAGATACCAGACCGACCGGAAATTTATTCTCGAAAAATATTCCCGCAAAGAAAAACAGTGAGGAAAGACAAACGACAATCGAAAAAATAACGCGCGGTATGCCGTTCGGCAATACGTGCAGTCCTCTTATCAAGAGATAAATGCTGCCTCCGATATATGCAGCGAACAGTGATGCAAAGAAAATCCATCTCATATTTCAGTATTTTTTATTTTTAATTTAATACGGTCTGACATCGCGGTGTTCGTAATAATTGATGAAAGCCTGATTTACAATTTTGTTACCTCCCGGAGTAGGATAATTTCCGCTGAAATACCAGTCGCCGGTGTTGTCGGGACAGGCATTATGCACTCCTTCAATTGTCTGGAAAATTAATTCCACTTCGGCGTTCATGTCTTCCGGCCGGAGCATTTCCGCTATTTTTCCGGAAATCTGTTCGTCGGAAAACCGTTCGTATATTTCTTTAACATGATTCACAATCTTTTCTTTCGGCAGAGTTTGCTGTTCCAGACATTTTCTGTATACATCGCTGATAACATGCCACTGGCCTGTTTCATGCAGCAATTCTATGGCCGCCCTGAAAGCGCAAAATTCCGTCATGCGGGTCATATCTATACCGTAACAGTCGGGGTATCTTATCTGCGGGGCGGAACTGACTACTACGATTTTCTTGGGATTCAGCCTGTCGAGCATCTTCAGGATACTGGTTTTAAGCGTCGTTCCTCTCACTATCGAATCGTCGATTATCACCAGATTGTCGTCGGGTTTAACAACGCCGTATGTAACGTCGTAGACATGTTCCACCATATCGTTTCTCGAACTGTCTTCGGTTATAAATGTTCTCATTTTAACGTCTTTAACAGCTATTTTTTCGATGCGCGGCTTATATTTGATTATTTCCCACAGCTCTCTGTCCGACAGCCGGGCTGAAGCGTTTAATATCCTGCTGTGCTTTTCTTTAAACAGATATTCGTCGATTCCTTTCAACATGCCGTAAAAAGCGATTTCCGCAGTGTTCGGGATGTAGGAAAGCACAGTGTTTTCCAAATCGTAGTCAATCGCTTGCAGGATTCTTGGTATCAGCTGGTATCCAAGCGTTTTTCTTTCTTCGTAGATGAACCTGTCCGATCCTCTTGAAAAATAAATCCGCTCGAAAGAACATGACGAGCGTTTTCCGGGTTTGCATATCATTTCCTCCGAATATGTACCGTCTTTTTTGATAATCAGTGCATTTCCCGGAGTGATTTCTTTGACGTCTTCAACGTTTAACTTGAACGCCGTCTGGATCACAGGTCTTTCCGACGCTGCAACAATGATCTCATCATCGGCATAATAGAACGCCGGGCGGATTCCGTTGGGGTCTCTGAGAATAAATGCGTCACCGTTTCCAATCATTCCTTCTATCGTATATCCACCGTCGAAATGTTTTGTCGCTTTCCGCAGTATGCTCACAACATCAAGATTGTCTTCGATCATCTGCGCTATTTTTTTCCCGTCGGTTATTCCCTGCTCTGCATACTGAATCCGCATGTTATCGTATTCCGTATCAAGAAAAAACCCTATTTTTTCGAGAACGGTTACGGTATCGGACAAATCTCTGGGATGCTGCCCCTCTTCGACCAGACGGTTGAATATTTCGTCTACGTTCGTGAGATTGAAATTGCCGGCAAGTACAAGATTTCGAGCTTTCCAGTTATTGAAACGCATGACCGGATGTACATTTTCTATCGTCGTTTTCCCGTGGGTCGCGTATCTCAGGTGTCCCAAAAGCAGTTCGCCTGCATATCTGATATTTTCACTTGCATTGTCGGGGTCGTGGAAGTTCCCGGATTTCTGTATTTTGGAATTAATTTCGTCGAACACATCTCTTATCGGGCTTTTCGAATCCGAACGGGCGCGGTCTATATACGGGCGGCCATAAGCGGGATTCAGTTTCAAAGTAGCAACGCCAGCTCCGTCCTGACCTCTGTTATGCTGCTTTTCCATAAGAAGATACAGGCGTTGAAGCCCGTACATCCATGTGCCGTATTTTTTTCTGTAATAACTGAGCGGTTTCAACAGCCGTATAAACGCTATTCCGCACTCGTGCTTTATATTATCGCTCATAAGGGGGGGAAATTAATATCTGTCAAAAAAATGGAAACCCCGGAATCGGGATAGGCAGCAATCAGTGTCCGTTTCATTTTTTCTGCATCGTCTTTCGTTCTGTAATCTCCAACATCCACATAAAAGTTCGGGGAATCATGTATCACATACACAGGAAGTCCGGGATAATTTTTTTCTATGTTGCTTTTAGCGCTCTCGGCTCTGCGCGAAGCCCCCTGACTGCTGTCTCTGAATATCCTTATACGACAACCTTTCAGGGATTTACTCTTCTGTGTTTTTACTTCGTTGATAACCGTCTTTATGTCGTCTCCGCCAAGGATTACTCTCCCTTCGGCCGCCTCGGAGAGTTTGACGAATATGTCATACGAAGCTATGGAATCCAAAGGATTAAGCATTACAGAATCCTGAACATTCTGCGCATTTGCCGCACAGGACAACATGAAACCAACCGACAGAATTATTACCTTTAATATAAGCTTTTTCTTATTCATAATACCACAAATATTGAAAGCGCAAAATTAGTGTTTTTTTCGAACTTTAATAAGGTTTTTTGAATACAGGGGGG
>JAISPE010000220.1 GCA_031275145.1 Prevotellaceae bacterium
ACATGGTTTCACTTCATCGGCGGAAACGTAGCCGCCAAAGGCATTACGGCGGATCTGGAAGCTATTGCCGAAGCGGGACTGTCGGGAATACAGCTCTTTCACGGACAGTTTGGCGGAGCATGGCCCGGCGTCGATCCGCAAATCACCTGTCTCAGTCCGGCATGGGAAGACGCTCTGAAACATACGGCGGAAGAATGTCGCCGGCTTGGGCTGAAATTCACGATGCAGAACTGTCCGGGCTGGGCTATGTCCGGCGGACCCTGGATAAAGCCGGAGAACGCCATGCGTCATCTTGCTTTTAGCCGTACCGACATCGAAGGCGGAGGACGTAAAAGCGTCGCATTACCCGTTCCGCAGCCAAGTCTTGAGGAATGGCGGGATTACCGGGATATCGCCGTACTTGCCTTCCCCACGCCGCACGACGATACGAACGTGCCGCTCAAACCGCTGTCAGTAAAGAGTAACGACGGTTTGGCATGGAAAGACATTTTGTCGGGCGATCATAACCGGACGCTCAGCCTGCCTCCGGCGACGGAAAACGAACCGCACCGGATTTACATCACCTTTCCCGAAGCAGTTGCAGTGCGTACCGTCGAATTTTCGAGCGTCAACGGATTCGCTCGCGCCTGGTGTTACGAACCCGGCGTGAGGGTAAGCGCACAGGCCATGCTGCCCGACGGAACGGCGCAGGAAATCCTGAACATGGAAATGCCTCCAAGCAGCTGGCAGGACGACCGTCCGATCTCGCTGGCATGTCCCGAAGTGACAGGTGCGACGACTTACCGTATTCACATTGCCAACAGGCATACCATGTCGCTTAACTCGCTCCGTCTGTTCTCCGCCGCCCGTAAAAACAACTGGGAATCGGAAGCGGGCTGGACGCTTCGCGGTATTGTCCGCGCCAACGATTCGCCGGAACAGTCGCCGGCATGTTTCATTCGGCGGGAGCAAATCCGCGACATCTCCACGATGATGGACAGTCAGGGCAATTTGACCTGGGATGCGCCTTCCGGCAAATGGACTGTCCTGCGTATCGGACATGTAAATACGGGTATGCGAAATACTCCCGCGCCGCCGGAAGGTACGGGCTGGGAGTGCGACAAACTCTCCGAATCGGGTCCCGACGCTCATTTCGCAGGCTATATCGGACGGATTAACAGCGGCCCTCTTGCCGGCGGACTGCTGAACGGGATGCTTATGGACAGCTGGGAGTGTAAAACTCAAACGTGGACAAACCGCATGGAAACGGAATTTGAACGCATCGCCGGTTATCCGTTAATCAGATGGCTGCCCGCCGTATTCGGATATGTGCTCGACGATCATGAGACGACGACCCGCTTCCTGCTCGACTGGAGAAAGACAGTCGGCGACCTGTTTGCCAACAGATTTTACGGACGGATGGCAAAGCTTGCTAAAGACAGTGATCTGTCGATAACTTTTGAGACCGCTGCCGGAGATATTTTCCCCGCCGATATTATGGAATACTACAAATATGCCGACGTGCCGATGTGCGAGTTTACGATAGAAGATTCGTATACCGGTTCCGGCTCGCTGAACTTCAAGCCGGTTAAGCCTGCCGTTTCCGCAGCGCGCCTCTACGGTAAACCCCGCCTTGCGGCCGAAGCGTTTACGACGTCCATTCTTACCTGGGACGAACATTTGAGCATGTTGAAAGAAGTTGCAAACCGGAGCTGTATCGAAGGCGTGACGCATCTGGTCTTCCACACGTACACGCACAATCCGCGCACCGACTGGTTGCCGCCGGGGACGTCTTTCGGGTCCGGTTTCGGCACACCCTTCCTGCGCGGGCAAACCTGGTGGAAACACATGCCGGAGTTTACAGCGTATTTTTCACGCCTCAACTGTCTTCTCGAGCGCGGCAAGCCGGTTTCCGACGTGCTCTGGTATCTCGGCGACGAAATCAATCACAAGCCCGACCAGTACGCACCGTTCCCCGAAGGGTATAAATACGATTACTGCAATCCGGACGTTTTGCTGAACAGGCTGTCGGTACGCGGGGGGAAAATCGTTACGCCGGAAGGTATATCCTACAGTCTGATGTGGCTGCCGGACAATAAGCGGATGCTGCCGGAGACGCTGGAAAAACTGCTGGCTCTTGTCAACGACGGCGCTGTGATTGTCGGCGACGCTCCGAAAAGTCTTGCCACACTGTCGGGAGGCAGGGCGGCACAACGGCGTTTCGACGCTGCCGTAAGGAAACTCTGGGGTGATGCCGGCGGGGAAAATATCCGCACGTCCGGCAGGGGAAAAGTCCTTTCGGGAATGACGATAGACGCTGCTGTCAAAGCTTTGAACATCGCTCCGGACGTGAGGGGCAAAGATGCGATGTGGCTGCACCGCCGGACAGACGGCGCCGACTGGTATTATGTCTGCGCTCCGCCCGGCAGCGGTTTTAAAGGCGAGCTGAGTTTCAACAATGCCGGAGATGTCGAAATCTGGGATCCCGTAAGCGGAGAGATTTATCCCGCCGAAGTGATCAAACGCGACTCCGGACGCACATTCGTACGTTTTGATCTGGAGCGGGCAGGTTCGTGCTTTGCGGTTTTCGGGAAGCCGATAAAAACCGCCGGAAAACAGTATAAGGCAGCAGTACCGGATAAAATCGAAACACTTTCGGGCACATGGACGCTTGCGTTTCCGTCGGGATGGGGAGCGCCGGCTTCGCTGGAAATCTCCGAACTGAAAGCGTGGAAAGATCTCGACCTGTCCGATGAAGCCAGAGCGTTTTCGGGAACGGTGACATATACTACCGCCTTCGAGGTCGAAAAGGTAGAAAAGGACGCCGGTTATTCTCTTGACCTCGGTCGCGTGGAAATGATTGCCGCAATAAGGCTGAACGGCAAAAAACTCCGTACTTTATGGACTCCGCCCTACCGTCTCGACATTACGGACGCCATAAAATCAGGTAAAAACACTTTGGAGATCGAAGTAACGGGTACATGGTTCAACCGCCTTGTCTACGACGCCGGTCAACCCGAAGAGCAGCGCAGGACATGGACTATCAACGGTCCGTCTAAGGACGCCGCATTAAGAGAAAGCGGGTTACTCGGTCCGGTACAGCTGTATAAAACTTTGTGAAATCTTTGTGACCTTCGTGCCTTTGCGGTTAAATTTACCGCAGTGGTTTACTAAAGCACAATGTCATCAATTTAAACCACAAAAGGCTTCAACAAAAAGCATTCCGTTAGGAATGCAATGAACTGCAACCTTTTTCTTAAATTGATGACATTGTGCTAAAGCATACGGCAGGGGCAGCATGGGACGGCGTTCGGGAACAGTTATTTATTTTTTCGAATTAAACCCGTTTAATGAGGTTGGCTTGTGTGTGTTTTATCATTGCTACTAAGGTTGTTCTGTTATTTTGAATTAGGTGGAAATGAGGTTTTGGAAGGGCAAAATCTTTGAAGAGCAAATTTTTTTTGTCCTTATAATGAATATACGCAATGACGACCCGTCGCGGATTGCTTCGTCGAATATCCAACTCACAAATTTATACCGTTATATCTTATTTATTTTTCATCCCTTAATTAATTGCTTTAATCTTTGGATGCATTGAATGCAGGTTGTACTCGCCTACATTTCTGCCGAATATCCGATTAAAGAGATTAATGCAAAAAAATAAGAAACTAAAATGATTAAATATTAATATGAAAGCTGTTTTAGCTGTTGAATATTCGGCTTTTGACGCTTTGCCGTTCTATCATCCCGGCAAAAATCCCTTTTGTTGCGAGCAGTTCTTCGGGACTGCCGCTTTCGACGACAGCGCCGTTGTCGAGGACGATCTTTTTTTGATTGTTTCAATCATGGCAATATCCTTTTTAAAAGAAAATGCAAAAGTACGCCTTATCGAAACAGCCGGAGTTTTGCTTTTAACTCGACGTAGTCTGGAGACTACGCCGAGCGAAAGGGCGACGACAATCGTAGGGGCAAAATTTTTTTTGCCCTTCTACGATTTTGCCGTTTTTTTTCGTAATTGTCAATATTATTTCCTGAAATATGTCGATTATGCGCTTTATAATTCAAAAAAAATATACACAAAATTAAAGTTGCAGACAAATCAATAAATCAAAATATTAACACATGCATTACGGACAGTGTCGCGGTATAAAACCGGCTGTGAGTGAAAAAAATATTTTGCCGTTTGAATTTTTTTCTAATTTTGAGGGCTTAAAAAGTAATATCATTATGTAATTTTAAATATTTTTGATGAAAGCATGAAAATATATACTACGAATCAAATTAAAAACATTGTTCTGCTCGGCAGCGCCGGATCGGGTAAAACAACCCTGGCAGAAGCTATGATGTACGAAGGAAAAGTAATAGACAGGCGCGGAACTGTGGATGCTAAAAACACAATATCCGACTATACCGAAGTCGAACAGCTGTATAAGCGTTCGATATATTCGACGCCATTATACACGGAGTATAACGGCCATAAGTTGAATATAATCGACACTCCGGGAGCCGATGATTTTGTGAACGGGGTTATCTCTGCCATGAAAGTCGCCGACAGCTGTGTATTAACCGTTAACGCACAGTCGGGAGTAGAAATCGGGACACGTACGCTGAGCAGGTGGGCTGAACGGAATCAGAAACCCGTAATTGTTGCCGTCAATCAGTTAGACCATGAAAAGGCAAACTGGGATACAACAGTCGAATCGCTGAAACAGTCATTCGGAAACCGTATCGTTATCGTACAGTATCCCCTATCGGCGGGCAACGAATTTAACGGTTTCGTTGATGTGCTGAAAATGAAATACTATACATTTAAAGACGACAACGGCAGCAGAGTGGAAAATGAAATCCCCGCGTCCGAAGCCGGAAAAGCAGCCGAATATCACAACGCCCTGGTTGAATCGGCCGCCGAACACGATGAATCTCTGATGGAAATATTTTTCGACAAGGGAGAACTTACGGAAGACGAAATACGCAAAGGTTTGACGCTGGGAATAAAAACACGAAGCGCTTTTCCCGTATTCTGCCTGTCCGCAAAAAAAGATATCGGAACTAAACGTTTGATGGATTTTATTATCGATGTAGCGCCTTATCCCGATAACGGAAGCGTATTTGTTACGGAAGACGGAATCGAAGTCCCGTGCGACGCAAACGGTCCCGCATCCGTATTCGTATATAAAACTTCCGTAGAACAGCATATCGGCGAAGTAAGTTATTTTCGCGTGGTTTCGGGGACAGTAAAGGAAGGAATGGATATGGTAAACGCTACGAACGATACGAAAGAACGCCTGTCGAGCCTGTTTGCTTCCGCAGGTAAAAAACGGGAAAAAGTTACGGAAATGGTTGCCGGAGATTTGGGATGTACAGTCAAACTGAAAAATACAAAAACAAATCAAACTTTAAATGCAGGACGCGACTGGAAATTTGTCCCCATAATTTTCCCCGACCCGAAATTCCGTACGGCGGTTAAGGCTAAGAATGAAAATGAAGATGAAAAACTTAGCGAACTTCTTCACCGTGCGCATCAGGAAGACCCGACTTTGACAGTCGAATATTCCAAAGAATTGAAACAGACAATCCTTAGCGGTCAGGGAGAACATCATATCAATATCCTGAAATGGGAACTCCTTAACAATCACAAGATAGATATAGATTTGTTTGCCCCGAAAATTCCTTACAGGGAAACAATAACCAAAATAGCTCTTGCCGACTACCGTCATAAAAAACAGTCGGGCGGAGCAGGACAGTTCGGAGAAGTCCACCTCGTAATCGAGCCGCATATCGAAGGCGCTCCCGATACGGCAACTCTGAAACTCGAAGGAAAAGAATTGAAGTTTAACCTCAAAGGAAAGGAAGAAATAGATTTGGACTGGGGCGGAAAACTTGTCTACTATAACAGTATCGTCGGAGGCTCTATCGACGCCAGATTTATGCCCGCCATATTGAAGGGTATAATGGATAAAATGGAAGAAGGCCCTCTCACCGGATCATACGCCCGCGATATTCGCGTAATCGTTTATGACGGGAAAATGCACCCTGTCGATTCGAACGAATTATCTTTCAGGCTTGCAGGACGCAATGCCTTTAAGGAAGGATTCAAAAAGGCAAGTCCGAAAATTATGGAGCCAATCTATAACGTGAACATTTATGTCCCGTCGGAATACATGGGCGACGTCATGAGCGACATGCAAAACCGGAGAGCAATCATCGAAGGTATGGAAAGCGACAGCGGATTTGAGGTTATCAAAGCGAGAGTTCCTTTAGCCGAAATGTATAAATATTCAACATCTCTCAGTTCTCTGACATCGGGAAGCGCTACATTTACAATGAAGTTTGCCGATTATCAGCAGGTCCCCGCCGATGTGCAGGAAAAACTGCTGAAAGCGTACGAGGCTGAAGAAAAAGATGAATAATATAAGTCATATTACCAAACTGTAGTGATTTTTTATTTTTTTTGTTTTTTGTTACCCTTGCTTATCGTATTTCAGAGTTTTGCATTTTAATTCATATCAATACATGAACAAATAAATACGAAAGCAAGGGTTTTTTATTAGTGATGAGTTATGAGAGATAAGTTATGAGTTATGGCTTGCGCCAGCCGTTTATAACTCATCACTTTTATATAACTAAAATGTAACCGATTAATATTTAATCATTTTAGTTTCTTGTTTTTTTGAATTAAAATTTTTGATGGGGTACTCGCTAGAAATGCAGGCAAACGAAGATACCAATCCGCTGATATTTTATTATGAATTTTAAATCATGTCATCACATCTCCCAGATTTCGTTTCAGTCCGGAATATTTTGTCCGTTTGACTGCCGATTTTCGGAAGAGTGTCTGAAATTCTTTTTCGTCGAGGTTTTGCCAGTCTTCCCTTGTTTTGTTCAGCAAATCGGGGGAGGGAGTGAAGAGGGGCTCGCTGTTGTCGGTTGCAAAACGGATATTCCAGGGGCAGACATCCTGGCAAATGTCACATCCGAAAACCCTTCCCGCCAGTTTTCCCCTGTGCGAATCCGGAATATCGTTTTTCAATTCTATGGTCAGATATGATATGCACTTGCGGGAATCGACAGTATACGGTTCGACAATAGCTCCGGTCGGACAGCTTTCGATGCAGCGGACACAGTCGCCGCATTTGCCCGTTGCGGGACTGTCGTATTCAAGTTCTATGTTCACTATCAGTTCCGCAAGAAAATGGAATGAACCTTTATCCGTGATAATTATATTGCTGTTTTTACCTCTCCAGCCTATTCCGCTGCGCTGCGCCCACGACTTTTCGAGTATCGGGGCAGAATCGACAAAAGCTCTGCCTTCCACGCTTTTCCGTTCCCGACGGATACAGTCGAGCAGGAGATTAAGTTTCTCTCTGAGGACAGTGTGATAATCCGTTCCGTAAGCATATTTTGATATTATGGGAGCATTTGCAGCCTGTTTTTTTGAGGAATAGTAATTATATGCCAGCGATATAACCGATTTAGCGCCTTCGACCAGCAGGGCTGGACTGAGACGCATGTCGAAATGGTTTTCCATGTATTTCATTTCGCCGTTATATTTGGAATCTAACCATTTGCCGAGATTTTCCGATTCGCAGTCCAAAGGTATCGCCCTGGCTATTCCGCATGCGGAAAAACCAAGGCGATATGCTTCTGCTTTTATTTTACCGGACAGTTCCACGAAACGGTTTTGCGACTTTAACTTACAGCTTCCGTCAATACTCCTTTGAACAGGCCTAAATCTTTGATGTCAAAGTCCATTATGTACGAGTAACGCAGACTGTTTTCGGAAGCGGCATGTTTCAGGAACACATCCGCCGAACGGGCATAACCGCTATCTCTCTGAGCATCGATCAGCAGCAGGTACGTCAGTATGATATGTCCGGCCATTTCGACTAATCTGCGGGCATGGAAATCAACATATTCGGGATTTGCTGCCGATGTAACTTTTTCTACGGCTTCGGCGTATGCGTCTGTCATTTCGACAAGCCGGTTTTTCATGTATTCATGTTCCGGCCGGTATGTCAGCGCTTCGTATTCGCGGATTTTGTTCAGAGCAAAACCTGTTGTGATTCCACGTATTGCGGCCACGACCTGCAACTGCGACGTTCCTTCGTAGATCGTCGTGATTCTTGCATCCCTGTAAAGACGTTCTATCGGATAGTCTTTCATGAATCCCGACCCGCCATGAATCTGCAAACTGTCGTACGTCAGTTCGTTTGCATATTCGCTCGAAAAAAGTTTCAGCAGGGGAGTGAAAAAATCGGATGTTTTTTGAGCCGATTTTTCTGCCTGACGTTCTTCCGGAGTGAGCTTTCTGTCTTCTGCAATAAATCCGTACGCCTTGTACAGGTCTACATAACGCGATGTTTCGTACAGCAGGGAACGGGACGCGTGCAGTTTGGCTTTCATCAGCGTCAGGATTTCGTAGACGGCCGGGAAGTTAATGACGGTTTTCCCGAACTGTGCGCGTTCGTTCGCATATTTCAGAGCTTCGCGGTAAGCCGCTTCGCAGATGCCGACGGATTGAGCGCCAACGCCCAGACGCGCTCCGTTCATTAGCGACATAACGTATTTTATCAGTCCCAGCCTGCGGTCGCCGACGAGTTTGGCCGGAGCATTGGTGAAGACTAATTCGCAGGTAGGTGAGCCTTTGATTCCAAGCTTGTTTTCGATACGGCGCACTTTAACTTTATTGTACCTCTTATCGTAAACGAAATAGGAAAGACCGCGGGCATCCTTTGTCCCTTCTTCCGAGCGTGCCAGGACAAGTTTAATGTCGGCGTCGCCGTTGGTGATGAAACGTTTTACGCCGTTCAGCAGCCATGTATTCTGTTCTTCGTCCCATGTTGCCTTCAGCATCACCGACTGCAGGTCGCTGCCCGCGTCAGGCTCTGTCAAATCCATCGAACAGGTTTCGCCGGCTGAAACGCGGGGAAGATATTCGTCTTTGATTTCTTTGGATGCAAACTCGTGTATCGTTTCCGCACAGTCCTGCAAACCCCAGATATTCCCGAATCCCGCATCGGCTCTTGAGACAATTTCGGCCGCCATCACGTATGGCACCATTGCGAAATTGAGGCCTCCATATTCGCGGGGAAGCGATATTCCGTAGAGACCCGCCTTTTTCAGCGCTTCGTGGTTTTCCTGCGTTCCGCGCGCATACTCAACATGTCCGTCGACAATCCGGGGACCTTCGTGATCTACGCTTTCGGCATTCGGAGCGATGATGTTTGCGCAAATATCCCCGATTATTTCCAGCGTCCTGTCATAACTGTCCAGAGCGTCTTCGTGATTTACGGGAGCATAATCGTACCTGTCCCTGTCGATAAACCCTTTTTCTTTCAGTTCTACAATCTTATTCATCAATGGATGTTCCAGATGAAATTTCAAATCTTTGTTGTCAGAATAAAAATTTGCCATTATGTTTACTATTTATTTTCGGTGTTAAAATCAATACTGTTTACCGTGTTAATGATATGACCGTCTTTCAGGCGAATCCATGTTTTGAATCCTTTTTCACCGGCGGTCAGTTCGATTACCCTTGCTCCCTGAGTCATGTGAGTGTAAGTTGTTTTGCTTCCCGAAAAGCGTCCGTATGCAAGGAATATTCCGTTGTATTTTCCGATGTAATCGTTGTCGTGATCGTGCCCGGCAAAGGTAGCCATCACGTCTCCGCATTCTCTCATCGCCAGAAACATACCCGAATTTATCGCGGGCGGGCATTCCGCTTCGTTTTTCATTCCCGCGATCTTTTTTCTCGCCAGAGTCATGTCGGCATATTCATTTAAAGGAATATGAAAGAAAGCCAGCGCCGGTATTGCCTCGCCGCCGTTCTTTTTTGTGTATGCGGCGCTGCTGTTTCTGTACCATGCGATCTGCCCGTGTCCGAACCATCCGTAGCCTCTCACTCCGTCGAGTGTGCTGTATGCATGTGAATCCATGAAGTACAGGAGGAAACCGGTATTTGTCCCGTCCGAAACTTCGATGATGTAGTTTCCAACGCCTTTGATGTCATCGGGACCTCTGGAAGTAACGGAATATTTGCGTTTTGTGATGTATTCCATGATTTCGGCACGTGTTTTGTCATGTTCATCATCGTGATTTCCAAACACGACTGCCCATGGTATTTTGAATTTCTCGACAGTGTTCAGGATATCGTCCCATCCTTCGAGACATGGCTGCATGGTTACAATGTCCCCGGTAAACGCAACCAGATCGGGTTTTTCGGCGTCGAGAACTTCTTTTATCAGTTCGATGGATTCCTTAGACGCCGGATTCGTGGCTACATAATGAATGTCCGTAAACTGAACTATCCTGAATTTGCCATTATTCATGTTGAGAACTTTTTGCCCCGCGACTGTATATGAGAACAAGAGCATTAAAAACGGAAAACAAATTTTTTTATTCATATCTTATTTTATTTAATTGACTTCTTAACAGCTATATATCTACTGTTATGCATGTCGTATCCGATTCCAAAAGTACAAAAATAATTTATTCCGGATAACTAATTATTCGCATCAGGAGTGTAAGTTGATTAAAACAAGTGTCTTATGTCTTAATATTTTTTGCCGGCCTGTATCTTACAAACAAAAATCGGTTGCGATGTAAAAAGTATGCTGTTGTATTCACTGTGAAGACAAATAATTAAATGTAAAAATTTGGATTTTTGCTTTTAACTCGACGCAGTCCGGAGACTGTGACAAGCAGGAAACTGAAACAGAACCGCTTTTTCATTGAAGGCGAGGGAAATATCAAGTATTCACACAATAACGGTCATATTGCCCACCCTGCGGGACTTTTTGCAGTTTCACCTGTTTTTAAACGTAAGAATTACCGGCAGATGATCGCTGAATCCGCCGACATATACCGGTCCCCGGTACGTTCGTTTCGGCGATTCTCCTTCTCCGGTTAGTGTTTCCAGAAGGAATCCGGCTTTAAATATTTCGATGCTGCTTTCCGAACAGTGCAGTCCGGTTTTGTTAAACAGCAAATTTCCCGAGACAAAGAACAAATCAATCAGTTCCCATTTATTTTGATATTTTATGCTTCCCTGTTTGTCGTCCTGCAAATGTAAAGACATATTATACAGGCATCCGTTACCTTCGTTTGCATGTAGCGGTTTGGCATCAAGAACTTTTACCGGTTTGCTGTCCGGATAGTCGTTGAAATCGCCCATTATGCAGATATTTGCGTTCCTGTTTTCATTAAATATCGAATCGACGAGGCGCTTTAATACGTTTGCAACGAGTATCCTGCTGTTTTCCGAAGCAGCTCCTCCCCATTTCGACGGCCAGTGATTGACAAAGAAGTGCAAAGTATCATTCTTTCCGGTTTTTCCTTTTACATAAAGGATATCGCGGGTTCGCAGAGGCGTTTTGTGCGCATGCGATGTGATAACGTTAAAAGAATCTTTCATATATATGAGAGCAACGTCGATTCCTCTGCGGTCGGGGGAATCGTAATGCACTATATCGTAATTATATTTAGACAGAGGCGTCTGTAAAGTTAACTGTTGCAGGGCATAACGGTTTTCCACTTCGCACAGGCCGATAACATGCGGGGCCTGTCCCCTGCCTGCCGCGATAACCGTTTTGTAGATATTATTTCTTTTCAGTATGAATTTTCGCATATTCCAATGATTTGCTCCTGCCGGAGTAAAATCAGCGTCATCCGTATCGGGATCGTCTTTGATGTCGAAAAAGTTTTCCACATTATAAAACATTACCTTAAACTCCTGAGACCGTATATTATCTATGGAAACAAAGAGTAATAATATGAAAAGAATTATTTTCATCTACAATCATTTATACAGTAAATCATTAGGCGTATACACACCGTTTTCCTTTCTGTCCGTTTCCCGCACAAACAGTACCGGCATCACAGTCCTGCCGTTCAGGAAAGGAAGCGATGCGGCTTTCTGTTCGAGTTCCTGGAAAAAGTTTTTCGTCCCGGATACTTTTTCGCACCATATACAGTCTCCGGCCAGCAGATAATTTCTGTCCACCGATTCGGAGAGTATATCAAACCCGGTCAGTGTTTTCGAGGATGTCCACCACTTGTGCGCAGGTTTAAACGCTATTCCGTTAAATCTCATTGACGATACCGCACTGCGACAAATATGTTCCCACGTATGGGAAACATATGCCTGAAACTGTTTCTGTATCTGGCTTACAACACTGTCTGTCATACCCGATTCTATCATCGAACGGTTTGGCGTCACAAAAGTGAAGTAAAAACGGATAAACGGATCTACAATTTTATAAAAACTCTTCTTTGGATTTTGAATTTCACTGTATGACACTTCCCTGTCAATATATCCGAGCGTCAGTAATTTGTCCAGCGGAGCGGCCAGAGCCGTAGTCGGTTTTCCCATCATTTCGGCTATTGTGGACAGACGGTTGTGACCCGAAGCAATCAGTGATAAAATGGAGAATGACTGGGACGTATCCCTCATTTCGTCCAGAAACAGTCTTGTAGGCTCATCATAAAGAACGGCTTGCGGCGAAAGCACACAGCTCTTTAATGCGTCTTCCAGAGATTTTTCTTTAAGCCTCAGTTGCCAGTAATACGGACTTCCACCCCATACGCTATATTCCTCAATCGCTTCGATAGCGGGACAGTGCATGGCCTGTCTCAAAGAGATGGCTTCCATGGCCTGTATTTTAAATATCTCGTTTGCACGGCCGTATAACGGAGAAGAACTGTCGGATACAAGGCTTTCCATCAACTGTTGTGAAGAACCGCAGATGATCAGACTGAACCGCCTGTTCCATTTGTTGTCAAGCATTACGGATATAACCGCCGGTAATTCGGGATCGCTTTTCAGCAGATACGGAAACTCGTCTATGAAAATATTCAATCTTTTCTGTAAACGGATGTTCAGATTTTCGAACAGAGATGTCCAGTTCGGATAGACGGTATCGTTAAATCCGGGAACCTTGTCGGCAATCACTCTGGCAAACTGCGCAATCTGGTGTCTCGCTTCTGTCCGGTCGGCAACGAAATACAGGTCGTCTTTTTCCAGCGCCTGTTTGACAAGCGTTGATTTACCGTAATGACGCCGTCCGTATATAACAATAAATGCTGTGCCTGCATTGGTTAAGGCCTGTTTCAGCCGTTTTTGCTCGGTATACTGGTTTATTATCTGCATTTTTTTACTGTCAAAATCCTGTTACTGTAACTGTTTTACTGTACATATTTTATTATTTCGTCATCTTTCAGGAGATACAGCTGCCGGTTATCCAGCAGACGAAAATTTTCCCCGATATAGGGGACGTCGGTTTGCAGCTGTGTATGACCGACGATTTGTACCGTCGAAGTGTCGAAATGTTCCGGCTCGTCCGCAAGTTCGGCTGCATCTGCCCATAACGGACTTCCCGCCCTGTGAAAACCGCCACGGTAATAAGATGATGCTTCATCGAATACTGCGAGGCCGGTATGAAGCAAACCGTTGAGCTGTTCTTCCAGAGTGTTTCCAAGTTTCGAAAATTCGGCGACATGCGCGTCATACCAGTCTTTGGTCAGACCGGCATGAATAAACAGATATTTGCCGGTCTGTTTACAGATCTGAAACAGTCCGGCGGTTTCCTCGCCGGTCAACACTTCCCTGTACTTTTCGTAGTAGCTGCCGTCAAACCGTCCGCAGGCATAACGCCTGTTGTAATAGTGCAGCTCGTGATTGCCGACTAACAGTGTGACTCTGTCGGGATTTTGCTTCTTA